>JBIOID010000035.1:0-12049 GCA_044449585.1 Candidatus Limnocylindrales bacterium | reverse complement strand
CCGATAGGCCCGGCCCACGACGACCACCGCCGGCAGGCGGTCGAGCAGCTCGCCCATCGCGCCTGCGTCGAGGGAGCCATCGCGGCGAGCGACGAGCAGGCGACCCTCCAGCTTGCGCGCGTATTCCGGCTGGGCATCGGTCTCGGCCAGGTCCAGCCGGTCCCCCGGTCGAGCCGCCGCCCGCAGGATCGCCTCCACCTCCGCGCGCCCACCCCGGCGCGAGTCGCGGCGCACCTCGTTGACCGCGCGCCAGCGCGGCTGGCGCAGCAGGATGCCGCGCCACAGGCGCCCGACGGCCGGGGTGACGCGACCATCCCCGGGCGTCGGGCGCGCGGTCAGCTCGTGCCCGTCAGCCCACCGCGACGCCTGGTGGAGCAGGGCGTATTCGTCCAGCGCGACGTAAGCGTCGAGCGCCTGCAGGGGATCCATGCGCCCGAAGATGGCCCGGATGGCCGGCCAGAAGGCCTCCGCCAGGTCGAGGTCGATGGCCCGCACCGTGCGATGGAAGTAGACCGTCTGGTACATGAACAGGCGCGCGGTGAGGAACATCTCGAGCGCCCCCAGACCCGACTCGTAAAGGGCCAGGCCCTCGGGCGACACGAAGGTGTAGCGGCGCAGACGGTCGGCGTCGACGGGCACCGTCTCCACGCCGGTCATGTACGCGTCGCGCCGCACGTAGTCGAGGTTGTCGACGGTGAACACGCCGCTGAACAGCGGCTGCAGCCGGCGGACCCACAGGGGCATGGCACGGTCGGCCAGCGGCGGCTTGCTGATGAGGAAGCTGACCCAGCCAGGATCGATCGACTCGTCGCCGCGGAAGGCCGCCTCGGGGCCGGGCTCGGGCGAGCGTCGGAGGCCCGCGATCAGTCCGACCAGGTGGCGCTCGATGATGGCTTGCCCCAGGTCCTCGTGCGTCAGCCGCTTGGCCGGGTCGCGGCTGGGGTGGTGCGGGGCGCCGAACCGAGCCAGCACATGCTCATCGAAGAAGTGGGCGAACGGGCCGTGGCCGACATCGTGCAGCAGCCCGGCGACCCGCAGCGTCTCCACCACCAGGGCGCGCGAGGGGATCGGGTGGGCGGCCGCCGGGCCACCCGCGGCCGCGTCGGCCTCGAGCGCCTGGCCCAGCGACGGATAGAGCGCCCGGCCCCACAGGCCGGCCTCGTGCATCACCCCCAGGCCGTGCGTGAAGCGGCTGTGCTCGGCCGTCGGGAAGACCCAGCGGGCGCTCTGCAGCTGGCTGATGCGGCGGAGCCGCTGCACCCACGGCGAGTCGAGCAGGTCCTCCTCCGCCACGGTCTCGCGGCCGAGGCCGGCCGCGTCGCTCTCCGTCGGCGCCAGCCGCTTGGTCAGCTCCAGGTACCCGTGGATCGGGTCGCTGATGAGGTTGACCGCGGCGAATCGTGGGTGAGCCACGCTCGGAGTCTAGCGTCGGTGGCGGGGCGCGCCGGTATGCTTCCGCCATGGCGCTGGTGACCCCCGGCCGGTCCGCTCAGGACGATCTGAAACGCCTGGCCGCCGAGCGGGCGGTCGAGTTCGTGACCTCCGGCATGGTCGTCGGCCTGGGTGGCGGGACGACCGCGCTCTTCGCCATCCGGCGGCTGGCCGCGCTGCGGCGCGAGGGCGCCCTGCGCGACATCGTGGGCGTGCCGTGCAGCGAGCACGTGGCGACCGTGGCGCGCGAGCTGGGCCTGCCGCTGACGACGCTCGACGACCACCCCACGGTCGACCTGACCATCGACGGAGCCGATGAGGTCGACCCGGCGCTGCGCCTCATCAAGGGTGGTGGCGCCGCCCTCCTGCGCGAGAAGGTGGTCGCCCAGGCCAGCACGCGCATGGTCATCGCGGTCGATGCCTCCAAGCTCTCCGACCGCCTGGGCACGCGGCACGCGGTACCGCTGGAGGTGGCCCCCTTCGGGTGGCGGACGCAGCTGCCCTTCCTCGAGGCGCTGGGTGGCCGAGCGACGCTGCGCGTCGACGCCGTCGGGCGACCCGTCCTGACCGACCAGGGCAACCTGCTGCTCGACTGCGCCTTCGGTCCGCTCGATGAACCGGAGGCGCTCGCGGCGCGCCTGGCATCGCGCGCGGGCATCATCGAGCACGGCCTGTTCCTGGGCCTCGCGACCGACCTGGTGGTGGCCGGACCATCGGGCGTCGAGCACCGGGTCGGCGCGTCGTGATCGAGATCGCCCCGTCCATCCTGGCCGCCGACCAGGGCCACCTGGCTGACCAGGTGCGGGACACGTTCGAGGCGGGCATCCGGCGGCTCCACGTCGACATCATGGATGGCCGCTTCGTGCCCAACATCACCATCGGCCCGCCGGTCGTGGCCGCCCTGCAGCCGATCGCGGCGCGCTACGGCGCGACCATCGAGACGCACCTCATGATCGTCGAGCCGGACCTCTGGCTGGAGCCGTTCCGCGAGGCGGGTGCCGACCTGGTGACCGTGCACGTGGAGGCGGCGCCGCACCTGCACCGCACGCTGCAGCGCATCCGCGAGCTGGGCAGCGGGGCAGGGGCCGCGCTCAACCCGGCGACGCCCTTGTCGGCCCTGGAGGAAGTGCTCGACGAGCTCGACCTGGCCCTCGTGATGACCGTCGAGCCGGGCTTCGGCGGCCAGGTCCTCATCCCGGCCACGCTGGACAAGGTGCGCCGGCTGCGGGCGATGCTCGACGAGCGGGGGCTGGGTGATCGCGTCGCGCTCGAGGTCGATGGTGGGGTGCACGCGGGCACGATCGGCGCCGCACAGGCGGCCGGGGCGACGCTGGCCGTGGCCGGCACGGCCGTCTTCAACAGCGACGGCTCGATCGCCGCCAACCTGCGGGTGCTGCGCGCCGCGTGTGCGGCGGCGGGATGAGGGGCAGCGGCGGCTCGGCGCGGCCCGATGGGTCGCCAGGGTACGACCTCGAGCGGTTCGTCGAGGCGCAGCGGATCGTCTACGACGGCGCCCTGGAGGAGTTGCGCCGCGGGCGCAAGACCGGCCACTGGATCTGGTTCATCTTCCCGCAGCTCTCCGGGCTCGGCACCAGCGCCATGTCGCAGCGCTACGCCATCGCCTCGCTCGATGAGGCGCGCGATTACGTCGCCCACCCGTTGCTCGGCGCGCGACTGCGCGAGTGCGCCGCGGCCCTGCTGGCGACGAGGGGCCTCACCGCGCTGCAGATCCTGGGCCCGGTCGACGAGGTGAAGGTCAGTTCGTGCATGACGCTGTACCACCGGGCCGCACCGGACGAGCCCGTCTTCGCCGACGTGCTGGACCGCTACTACGGCGGCGTCGAGGATGAGGTGACGGTCGCGCGACTGGGCTGACGCGGAGCTCAGCCGCTCGTCTTCTCCAGGTGGCCACCGAACTCGTAGCGCATCGCGGAGAGGACGCGGTCGGCGTAGTCGCCCTCGCCGCGCGACGAGAAGCGTTCGTACAGGGCGGCCGTGAGCACGTGCGCCGGTACCGACGTGTCGACCGCCGCCTGGACCGTCCAGCGGCCCTCGCCCGAGTCCGACACGCGGCCGCTGAATCCCTCCAGGGTCGGATCGGCCAGCAGGGCGTGCGCGGTGAGGTCCAGCAGCCACGAGGCGATCACGCTGCCCCGCCGCCACACCTCGGTCACCTCGGCCAGGTCCAGGTCGAACTGGTACAGGCCCGGATCGCGCAGCGGGCTCGTCTCGGCGTCGATCTCGGCCGTGGTCCGGCCGGCGTTGGCGTGGCGCAGCACGTTCAAGCCCTCGGCCAGGGCGGCCATCATGCCGTACTCGATCCCGTTGTGGACCATCTTGACGAAGTGCCCGGCCCCGCTCGGTCCGCAGTGCAGGTAGCCTTCTTCGGCGGTGCCGCCACGCCCCGCACGGCCGTCGGTCCGGGGCGCCGCGGCGATGCCCGGTGCGAGCGTCCGGAAGATCGGTTCCAGGCGCGCCACGGCCGCCGGCGGGCCGCCGATCATCAGGCAGAAGCCGCGCTCCAGGCCGAAGATGCCGCCGCTCGTGCCACTGTCGACGTAGTGCACCCGGCGCCCGGCCAGCTCCCCGGCGCGCCGGATGTCGTCGCCGTAGTAGGAGTTCCCGCCGTCGATGACGATGTCGTCCGGCGCGAGCAGGGGCACGAGCTGGGCGAGCGTTGCATCGACGGCCGCCGCCGGGACCATCAGCCAGACCGCGCGCGGTGCCTGCAGCTGCCCGACCAGGTCGGCCAGCGAGGTCGCGCCCGCGGAGAGGGACCCATCGGCCACCAGACCCTGCACGGTCTCCGCGTGGCGCGCGTAGCCGATCACGCGGTGCCCTCCGCGCAGCAGCCGCCGCGACATGTTGGCGCCCATGCGCCCGAGTCCGATGAGGCCGAGTTCCATGGCGACCCTCTTGCGAACGGGTGGGGGCATCGAGTCTAGCGCTCCGCTATCCTTGCCCGACATACACCCGCATCCCGCTTCCCGACGACTGGAGTCCCCCATGAAGGTTGGTGTTGCCAAGGAGACCGCGCCCGGCGAGCGGCGGGTCGCTCTGGTGCCCGACGCGATCGGCAAGCTGACCGCCGCCGGCCTCGAGGTGCTCATCGAAGCCGGGGCCGGTGCCGGGGCCCAGATACCCGACGACTCGTTCGCCGACGTCGGTGCCCGGATCCTGCCGACCGCCGAGCTATACGCCGCCGCCGACGTGGTCCTGCGTGTCCAGAAGCCCAGCCCTGACGAGGTGGCGCGGCTGCGCTCGGGCCAGGTGGTCATCGGCCTCTTGCAGCCACTCATCGATCCGGGCACCGCCCAGGCGCTCGCCGAGCGCGGCGCCACGGCCATCAGCCTCGACGCGCTGCCGCGCACGCTGAGCCGGGCGCAGGGCATGGACGCCCTGTCGTCGCAGGCCAACGTGGCGGGCTACAAGGCCGTGCTCATCGCGGCCACGACCTTCGGCCGGTACTTCCCGCTGCTGACCACGGCCGCCGGCACGGCCAAGCCGGCCAACGTGCTCATCCTGGGCATCGGCGTGGCCGGCCTGCAGGCCATCGGGACCGCCCGACGCCTGGGTGCGGTGGTGAAGGCCTATGACGTCCGCGCGGAGACGCGCGAGCAGGCCGAGTCACTGGGCGCCTCGTTCCTCGTCCTGAAGTCGGTCGTGGATGCGTCCGGTGAAGGCGGTTACGCGAGGGCCCTGACCGCGGAGGAGCAGGCCGCCCAGCAGGCGGAACTGAACGGGTTCATCGCCCAGATGGATGTCGTCATCACCACCGCCCAGGTGCCCGGGCGGCGACCGCCGCTGCTGGTCACGGCTGACGCGGTGCGAGCCATGCGGCCGGGTTCGGTCATCGTGGACATGGCGGCCAGTGCCCTGGGCGGCAACGTCGAGCTGTCGCGCGTGGGCGAGACGATCGTGACCGGGAACGCGGTGACCATCGTCGCCCCGGACAACCTGCCGGCGACCATGCCCATCGGCGCGTCCCAGTTCTACGCCCGCAACATCTCGACGCTGCTGCTGCACCTGGTCAAGGATGGCGCCCTGGACCTCGATCCCGCCGACGAGATCACGGCGGCGACCCTGATCACCAGCGGCGGCCGTGTCGTCCAGGCGGCGACGGCCAAACTGCTTGAGCCGCCGCCGGCTCCCGGAGGCGCGCCCGCATGAGTCCCGAGCTGCTGTCCGCCCTGACCATCTTCGTGCTGGCCATCCTGGTCGGCTTCGAGGTCATCAGCAAGGTCCCGGCGACCCTCCACACGCCCCTGATGTCGGGTGCCAACTCGATCCACGGCATCGTCCTGGTGGGCGCCATGCTCATCGCCGTGGCGGCCGACGATCCGGTCAGCCAGCTGCTCAGCTTCGTGGCCGTGGCGTTCGCAGCCATGAACGTGGTGGGCGGCTACGTCGTCACCGATCGCATGCTGCAGATGTTCCGCAAGCGGCCGACGGCGCCCAAACCGGATGCCCCGGCCGACGGCGGCACGGCATGAGCGGGTCGGCGCGATGACCCCGCTCGAGACCGTCGTCCAGCTCGTCTACCTGGCCGCTGCCTCCTGCTTCGTGCTGGGCCTGCACCAGATGAACTCGCCGGCCACGGCGCGCAACGGCAACCGCCTGTCGGCGGTCGGCATGGCCGCCGCCGTCGGCGGCACGCTGGTGCTGATCGCGACCGGCGCTGACGGCGATGTCAACGCGGCGGCGTGGATCATCATCGCGGCCGGCCTCGCCGTGGGCGGCGGGCTGGGCCTGTACACCGCACGGTCGGTCCAGATGACGGCCATGCCCCAGCTCGTGAGCATCTTCAACGCGGTCGGCGGCGGCGCCGCTGCGCTCATCGCCATCGACGACTACATCCGCCTGGCCGGGATCGGGACGGCCATCCCGCTGGAGGTCTCGATCCCGACGGTCCTCGACGTGATCATCGGCAGCATCACCTTCACGGGCTCGGTCATCGCCGCCGGCAAGCTGCAGGGACTCATCCCCGGCCAGCCCATCATCCTGCCCGGCTCGCGCGTGGCGACGGCGGTCCTGGCCATCGTGGCCGTGCTGGCCGCACTCTTCCTGTTCGCCGGCAACATCAGCCTGCCCGTCTTCGGCCTGATCCTGCTGGCCGGGCTGCTCTTCGGGGTGACCATGGTGCTGCCCATCGGTGGGGCGGACATGCCGGTCGTCATCTCGCTCCTCAACTCGTTCACCGGCACGGCCGTGGCCATGGCCGGCTTCGTCATCGGCGTCCCGGTCCTGATCATCGCCGGGGCGCTGGTCGGGGCGTCCGGCGCGATCCTGACCAAGCTGATGGCCGATGCCATGAATCGCTCGGTGATCAACATCATGGTCGGGGGGTTCGGGACGGGCGATGCGGCGGCCGGCGCGGCGACCGGTGGCCCGGGCGGCGCCGTGCGGGAGATCGGGGCGGACGACGCGGCCATCCAGCTGGCGTATGCCCAGCACGTGATCATCGTCCCCGGCTACGGCCTGGCCGTGGCCCAGGCGCAATACGGCGTACGCGAGCTGGCGGACCTGCTCGAGGCGCGCGGCGTCGACGTCAAGTACGCCATCCATCCGGTGGCCGGACGCATGCCGGGCCACATGAACGTGCTGCTGGCGGAGGCCAACGTGCCCTATCCGCAGCTCAAGGAGATGGACGACATCAACCCCGAGTTCGAACGCGCGGACGTGGCCCTGGTGGTCGGTGCGAACGACGTGACCAATCCGGCCGCGCGCACCAACACCGCCTCGCCCATCTACGGCATGCCCATCCTCGACGTGGACAAGGCGCGCAGCATCATCGTCATCAAGCGGTCGATGCGCCCCGGCTATGCGGGCATCGACAACGAGCTGTACCTCAACCCCAAGACGGGCATGCTCTTCGCCGACGCCAAGGACGGCCTGGCCCAGCTGGTGGCGGCGGTCAAGGCGGTCTGACTCGCCGGCCGCAAGGCTACGCCCGGGCGACCTTGCCCTTCTGAGCGGCCTTGCCTTTCTGCGCAGCGGCGACGGGTTGATGGCCCGGGCTCATGGCCCGCTCCATGTTCAGCGGCGCCAGCTCGCCGATCGACTCGGCCACGACCAGGGCGTCGTCGCCGGGCTGCACGACATATTCGGCCGGCGGGTTGGTGATCGTCCTGTCGTCGCGGCTGATCGACAGGAGCGTGGCCCGATGCTCCACGCGGAGCCGGGAGCTGAGGTCATTGGCCGAGAGGCCCACGCATGCCCCGGATGCGCTTGGCATGCCATGCCACGCGCCGCATCAGCGGCACGTCGAGAAACGGCAGCAGCGATGTGCGGAATCGGCCCAACTCGTCTCCCTTCCAGGTGCAGCATACCGGGCGCTATCCTGCCGCCATGTGGGTACCACGGGTCGAACAACAGGCTGAGCTGAGCGTCGGGCGCGAGCGTTTCTTCGAACTGGTCTCGACGGCCGACGGACTGGCCCGCTGGCTCGATGAGGTGGACGTCGCCGGCGGCGATGCGGTGGTCGGAGCCAGGGTGCGCTTCCGCCTGCGAGAGGCTTTCGTGGAAGGGTCCGTCGTGGCCCTGGACGCCCCGCAGCATGTGAGCTTCAGCTGGGACTACCCCGCCGACCCCCTGCCCGCCCCGACCGTGGTCGCCTTCGACGCCATCGATCACGGCACCCGCAGCCACGTCACCGTGCGCCACGTCGGTTTCCGCAGCCGCCGCCAGGTCGATCTGCACGATGCGCTGTGGCGCTACTGGTTCGAGCGGCTTCGCGTTGCGGCGGAGGCCGCCGAGCGTGCCGGGGGTGCTGGGGGCAGCTGATCTCGCGGCCTGGGCGGGCCGTCCAGCCGGGCGGAGCCGGACCGACCCGCGCGACCGACCGCTGGTCCTGCTTCTCACCAGCCGGCTTGGTGCGCGCCAGGTCCCCGCCACGTCACGGGCGCCGGACGAGGGTCGGCCACGCTCGGACAGAGGCCCCAGGCCGCGACCGGATGGCACAGGACCTGCATCCCACCAAGCATGTTGGTGACCGAGAAGTGTCCCGCGCGCCAGGAGGACGGGGCGCGCGGGGAGACCGAGCGCAGCAGGAGGACCGGGCGCGGCGGGGAGACCGACGCAGCAGGAGCACCGGGCGCGGCTCCGGCACGGCCGCCGTCAGCTGTCGATGATCGCCTCGGCCTCGATCTCCACCTTCCAGCGCGGGTCGAGGAGGCCGGCCACGACGACCATCGTGGCGGCCGGTCGGATCTGGCCGAAGAGTCGACCATGGACGCGACCCACGGCCTCCCCGTCCGCGGCGTCCACGAGGAACATGCGCGTGCGGACGACGTGGCGCCGCTCGGCCCCCACCTCTGCCAGCGCCGCGAGGATGATCTCGAAGCAGCGCTCCGCCTGTACCGTCGCGTCCGGGTCGACCGAGCCGTCGGGCCAGACCGGCGCCGTGCCCGACACGAGGACCCGATCCCCGACCCGGACGGCCCGGGCAAAGCCGATCGTGGCCTCGAAGGGCGAACCGGAGCGCACACTGCTGCGCGCCGGCGCCTCGTCGGACCCGTCACCGGTGGCCATCGGGCGGGCCCTCCCCGTAGACGGCGGCCGCCTGGGCGAGGGACGAGGCGACGTCCGAACGCAGGGCCGGCGGCTCGAGCACTTCCGCGTCGGGGCCCCAGCCCAGGATCCACAGCTTGATCTCGCGCAGCCCGGCTACACGCCCGCGCCACACGAGCGAACCGTCAGCCAGCGCCTCCGCCTCCTGGGATGGGTGCCAGCGCGTCTCGGCGACGCGCTTGGCGACGGATGCGGCGAAGCGGATGACGACCAGCTCCAGCGGCTCGTCGGCCATGATGTCCCAGGCCCGCCGGAGTTCGGCCGATGGATCGAAGCTTGCGTCGGGCGCGAACGTCTCGGGCGTCAGCGAGGCGGCCAGGATGCGCTCCACCTTGAACGTGCGGACCGCTTCCCGGCTCTCGTCGAAGCCCATGAGGTAGAGCGCGTGGGTCAACGCCGAGGGCTCCAGCAGGTAGGGACGGACGCGCGTCCGCCGCTGGCCGCGGTCCGGATCGTAGGCCGCCGCGTCGTAGTCGATGACCACCACCCGTCGCCCCGCCCAGGCCTGCGTGAGCGTACGGAAGACACGCGTGAAGCGCTCGTTGGCGGGCGTGCTGGCGAAAGCATCGGCGGTCGCCCGGATGTGCTGGGCGAGGACGTCGGGCAGCACATGGGCCAGCTTGACGAACGCGCCGATCAGCTCCGGGTCCTGCTCGTCGCTCGCCTTGGCCAGGACGCGGGCGGCGAGGAACAGGGTCGTGGCCTCGTCCAGGGTGAGGTTGAGGGGCGGCAGGAACGCGCCGCGCTCGAGGCCCCAGCGGCCGCCGTCCTGCCAGATGGGCAGCTCGCCATCGAGGCTCATCGCCTCGAGGTCCCGATATGCCGTGCGCTTGGAGATACCGACCTGCGCGGCGATGTCCGCCGCGCTGATGCCGTCGGGATGGCCGTGCAGGATCATGGCCACGCGCAGGAAGCGGGCGGCGCGGTCCCACTTGCCGCCATGTGCCTGCCAGGTCGCGCCACGCCGCTGCATCGTCGAAGCGTACGGCGCCTAGACGCCCGGCGGGGGCACGATGGTGACCGGGATCGTTCGCTGGGTCGCGGTGACCGACTCCTGCAGCTCGCCCTGGACGCCGCTCTCCGGCCAGGTGGCCGGGCTGAGACCCGAGACGGTCACGGTGGCCTGGCCCAGCTCGCCATCGAGGAAGACCCACCAGTCCAGCTGGCCGCGCCACGCGCTCAGATCCGGCTGGCCGCCCGCCGCGGACGTCTCCGCCAGCCATTCCAGCTCCGGGAAGCCGGCCAGGGCCAGCGTGCCGGTCGTCTCGGTCCGGCAGTGGCGGGCCTGGGCGCCCCCGACCACCTCGACGCCCACGTCCTCCGATGGCCTGCGCAGGGCCGGTGTCAGGGCCGCCTGCACGATGGCCTCGTCGAGCGTCGGGGCGGGCGCCGTGGCCCCGACGGGCAGGACGACGGTCTGCCATGACGTCCCGCTCGACTCCTGCCACGCGTCGGGACCGATACGCCGGTAGGCGCGCGATGAGGTCAGGCCGTCGCGCGTCCCGGTCGCCTGCCACGCCTCGTCCTCGCCGGCACGCGTGCCGCTGACGAGGCTGGTGGCCCTGGTGCGGCGATCGACGCTCGACGAGGCGTGGATCGAAACGACCGCGTATGGCCCGGCCGCGAGGGCGCCCTCGCACTGCGGCGGGGGCCCCGAGGTACCGACCGGCCCATACACCGAGCTGGGCGGTGCGGCCGCCTCGAGGGCCAGGCCGTTGGCCAGGATGGCGCCGCCGAGCAGGAAGCCGGTGACGAGGGTGAGGCCCATGGCCACGGTGACGCCGGTCATGAACCGGCGCTGGCGGTCGGCCGTCGGCCCCGTGATCGGACGGGCCAGGCCCAGGCCGGTGAACAGGCAGGTCATGAAGAGGGTCGCCGCCCCCGCGTACATACCCTCCGGCGAGGGCACCACGAGCGACCCACCGCCGGGCGTGGCCATCGCCTGCAGGACGCCGTACAGCACCGGGATGAGGAGCAGGCAGGCGAGCACGCCCAGCCAGCCCATGACCACGGACGCCCGGTCGCCGAAGGCCAGCGGCGGGTAGCGCACGCCGAGCAGCGCGACAGTCAGCGGTCCCACGGCGGCCAGGGCCACGATGAGGTCAGCGGGGCCGCCCGGGTGGTACAGCACGAGGATGGCCACGAAGGCGACCGCCCACAGCAGCGCCAGGAAGCCGGCGATGAGTCGCAGCTCGAAGAGGCGAACGCGCATCGGCGCCGCAGCTTACGCCACCGACGCGCCTACCATGCCCTGCGTGCCCGAGCGCCCCTTCATCAGCCTGCTCAGCGACTTCGGCCTGCGCGATCCATCAGCCGGCATCATGCGCGCGGTCGTCCTGGGCATCGCGCCCCGGGCCGATATCGTCGACCTGTCACACGACGTGGCCAAGTACCAGGTCCGCGACGGCGCCCTGATCCTGTGGTGCGCGGCGCCGTACCTGCCGGTGGGCGCGCACGTCGCGGTGGTCGATCCCGGCGTCGGCACGGAGCGGCGGCCCATCGGGCTGCGGACCCGCCGGGGCGATGTCCTGGTCGGGCCCGACAACGGCCTCCTGGTGCCGGCCGCGGACCGCCTGGGCGGCATCGTGGCGGCCCACGTGCTGGCCGCCGCCGCCTATCGGCTGCCGGTCGTCTCCCGGTCCTTCCACGGGCGCGACATCTTCGCGCCCGCCGCGGCGCACCTGGCCAACGGCGTGGTGCTCGAGGCGTTCGGGCCAGCGCTCGACCAGGCCGAGCTGGTGCGCCTGCCCTGGCCCGAGGCGTCGGTCAGCCCAGGGGTGCTGGCGGCAGCGGTCCTGTACGTGGACACCTTCGGCAACGTGAAGCTGGGTGCCGAGTCGAGTCATCTGGTCGCTGCCCTGGGCGAGATCCCATGGGGCACGCCGCTGCGCGTGACGATCCAGCCCGGGAGGGCGTCGACGGCCCCCTCGTTCGTGGCCACCTGGAGCGCGACCTTCGGGCACGTGTCACGTGGTTCACCGCTCCTCTACGAGGACTCGTACGGCCGCCTGTGCCTGGCCGTCAACCAGGGTGACGCGGCGGCCAGGTT
>JBIOID010000034.1:0-12149 GCA_044449585.1 Candidatus Limnocylindrales bacterium | reverse complement strand
GCGTTGATCGCCCAGCACGAGCCGTCGCTGGTCCTGCTGGGGGCGTCTCCGGACGGCAAGGACGTGGCCGGTGCGCTGGCCGCCCTGCTGGACTGGAACGTGCTGGTCAACGGCGCAGCCGTTCGCTGGGTGGACGGCGCACCGACCGTCGAGATGAGCACCTTCGGCGGGCGCCTGGTCACGCAGAGCGCGCCGACCACCGAGCGGTCGCTGATCCTGGTCCGACCGGGCAGCATCACCGCCGCGCCGGCCGGGAGCCCAGGCCAGGTCGTGCCCGTCACCGTCGCGCCGACCCGCTCCCTGCCGACCGTCCGCATCGTCGAGCGCGTGGAGGAGGCGGCCGCCGCGGCCTCGATCGAGGAAGCGCGGGTGATCGTGGCCGGCGGCCGAGGCGTGGGTGGGCCCGAGGGCTTCGGGGTGATCCGTGAATTGGCCGAGGCCTTCGGCGGGGCGGTCGGGGCCACCCGGGCGGTGGTCGACTCGGGCTGGATCCCGTACAGCCAGCAGATCGGCCAGACGGGCAAGATCGTCAAGCCCGCGCTGTACGTGGCAGCCGGCATCAGCGGGGCCATCCAGCACAAGGTGGGGATGCAGACCTCGGGCACCATCCTGGCCATCAATCGTGATCCGGACGCGCCCATCGTCGAGTTCGCGGACATCGTCGTGATCGGCGACCTGTTCGAGATCGTGCCCCGCCTGACCGCCGCGCTGCGCGCCCGGCAGGCCTGACCGGTCCGGTCGATGGGCGCCGTCGTCCTGCCGCTGCTGCTCGCGCTCCTGCTCCTCTACGTGCTCGTCTACTTCGCGCGCCAGGCCGGCCGGGCCCTCGCCCGCTCGCGGGAGGTGACTCGCTTCCAGTTCGAGGCGAAAGCGCTGCTGGCCCAGGTCGACCCGATCCTGGAAAGGCTGGCCGCGCGCACCGACTCGGCGCGCCGTCACCTGGTCGCCCCGGAAGAGATCCTGGACGATCTGGCCACCGGCTCGACGCGCCTGGAGGCGGCCCATGCGGAGGCGGATGGCATCCGCGCGCCCGTCCAGGGCCGCGTGCTGCTCGACGCCATGCGCGACGATGTCGAGCGGGCCCTGCGGGCGGTGGACATGATCCGCCACGGGTGCGAGCAGGGCGTGGATGGCCGTGGTCGCGGCGCTGAACTGGAGGCCCAGACGGCCGTCAAGCGCGGTTACCTCAACCTGCTGCACGCGCGTGAGAGCCTGACCAAGCACGTCGGCGAGGCCGTCCGCCTCGAACCGGTGGCCACTCGAGCGGTGCGCCGCGCCAGGCTGTAGCCGAGGCGACAGGGCGGACATGCGACCGATGGCGCTTGCGCGGCCCTCGCCGGAGGTCCACCCTGTCCGCTGAAGATCGGAGGGATCCCGGCCTGTGTTCTTCTCGGCCTCGGGTTGGTTGGCGGCATTCCTGCTCACGGTGGCCGTCGAGGTGCCCCTGGTGCTGTTCCTCCTGCGGCGCACGGAACCAGACCGCCTGCGGCTCGGCCTGCTGATCGTCTTCGCCAACCTGGCCACCCATCCCATCGTGTGGTTCGTCGTCCCCCAGGTCGCGCTGGTGGGCACGATGGGCTACATCCTCCTCGCCGAGATCTGGGCGACCGCGGCCGAGGCGCTCTTCTACTGGGCCGCCGTACGCGGGCTGCCCGCGCGCCGCGCGCTCGCGGTGTCGGTCGCCGCGAACGTCAGCTCGTTCGTCGTCGGCCAGCTGGTCGGGAACGTGAAGCCGGAGCTGTTCCGGTGACGACACGTCGGCCCGCGCGTCTCGCCCTGGCTGCAACGGCCGCGGCGCTGCTGGTTGGCTGCCAGGCCGCGGTATCCGTTTCGCCGACGACCGAGCCGACCTCTGTGACAGCGGTGCCTTCCTCCGCTCAGCCGACCCCATCGACGGTCACGCCGACGGCGTCGACCACGACGACGGGGCCGTGGCAGCCGGCCGGGACGATGGCCGTCGGCCGGGCCTCCCCGCATGCCGTCCTGCTGGGTGACGGCCGGGTCCTCCTGGTCGGCAACGACAGCGGGATGGCGGTCCCGAACGAGAGCGCGATGGCCGAGCTGTGGGACCCGGCGAGCCAGGCTTGGCGGTCGACGACTGCCCTCAATGCGCCGCGCGGCGAGTTCGTTGCTGTCGCCCTGGCCGATGGGCGCGCCATGGTCGCGGGCGGTATCGACCAGGGCGCCGCGGGATGCCAGACGGGCGGAGGCCCTCCGGGCTCGCAGGCGTCGTTCTCGAGCACCTATCTCTTCGACGCGCGATCCGGGGGTGAGACGTGGACCAAGACCGGCCTGTTGGGTACCGCACGGACCACGCCGGCGGCCGCAGTCCTCCACGACGGCCGGGTGTTGATCGCTGGTGGGTACTTCTACACGGGTGTGACGCAGGCGGGGACGACACAGGGCGGCGTGCTGGCCGCGTACCGGCCCTCTCCCCAGGGCAGACCGGCCCCGCCGAGCCCCGGCCTGAACGACATCGTGCTGCCGCCGGCCGGCGTCGCCCTCGCCACGGCCGAGCTCTTCGACCCCGCCACCGGCGCCTGGTCGTCGACGGGGGCGCTGCGGTACGCCCGCTTCGGGGCAGCGGCGGTGACCCTCGCAGACGGGCGGGTCCTCGTGGTCGGATCAGACGACGGTTCTAACGGCCAGGTCGCGAAGGTCGACGATGGGGCCTACGACAGCGCCGAACTCTACGATCCGGCGAGTGGACGGTCCAGTCTCACCGGATCGCTGCCGGCCATCGATCGGACCGCGTTCGTGAAGCTGGGCGGGTTGCCCGACGGTGCGCCTCAGACCGACTCGAATGGGACCCTCGTGGCGCTCAAGGACGGGGGCGCGCTGCTCGTGGGCCGCGACGCCTACTGGAAACACCAAGGGGGGATCACCCGCTCCTTCCGGTTCGATGCCACGACCGGGACATGGACGGAGGTCGGTACGGCCTGGGCGACGGGTTACGACGCGCTCCATGACGCGGTATGGACTTCGCCGGGCCAACCCCTGGGCGACCGCGCGCTGGTGGCCCGGCTCGCCGACGGCCGCGTCCTGGTCGCGGGCGGGCTGGATGCCGCGGGTGCGTCACTCGGCACGGCCCAACTCTTTGACCCGGCTACCAACGCGTGGTCCAGCCTGCCGCCGATGCCCGAGTCACGAGCCGGTGGCGCAGCCGTCGCCTTGTCGGACGGATCGGTGCTGCTCGTCGGCGGGTTCAACGACGCGACCACGGCCGTGGCCTGTGAACAGCCGAATGGGCTGACTTCCGCGGTCAGGTTCGTGCCCCAGCCCTAGTGGTAGCCTAAGCTAGGAACCACTACCGGTAGTGGTGATCAGCAGGAGGCCCATCGGAGCGTGCGCTGCCCGGCCTGTGGTGAGCAGGAGACGCGGGTAATCGATTCGCGCGACCAGGACGACGGCGCGATGATCCGCCGCCGCCGCGAGTGTGGCGCGTGCGGCACCCGTTTCACGACCATCGAGCAGGTCGCCGCGGCACGGCTCGTGGTCGTCAAGCGGGACGGCTCGCGCGAGGAGTTCGACCGCGACAAGCTGGCCGATGGCCTGGCACGGGCCCTGACGCGCCGCCCCGTGCCGGAGGACGCGGCCGTGCACGCGGCTGACGCCATCGAGGCGACCCTGCGCGCCGAGGGCGTCACGGACGTGCCGTCGCGGCGCATCGGTGAGCTGGCCATGGACCGCCTGCGCCAGCTCGACCAGATCGCCTACATCCGCTTCGCCAGCGTCTACCAGAGCTTCGAGGACATCGAGCAGCTCAAGCGCGAGGTCGATGCGCTGCTCGCCGATCGCTCGGTGCCGGACGACATGCCGCACGCCGTCCCCGTGGCGCGCAAGGCGGGCTGAGTGGCCGTCCTGTCCGACCGCGACATCCGGGCGGCCCTGCAGGCCGGCCGTATCCGGATGGATCCCTACGACCCGTCATGCCTGCAGCCGTCGTCGGTCGACCTGCACCTCGACGGCGCGTTCCGGGTCTTCCGTAACAACCGCTACCCGTACATCGATGTGCGCCAGCCGCAGCCCGACCTGACCGAGCTCGTGACGATCGAGGGTGACGAGCCGTTCATCCTCCATCCCGGGGAGTTCGTGCTGGGCCAGACACTCGAGTGGGTGGAGCTGCCCGACGACCTGGTGGCGCGCCTTGAGGGCAAGTCGAGTCTGGGCCGGCTGGGCTTGCTGATCCATTCCACGGCGGGCTATGTCGATCCGGGTTGGAAGGGCAACCTCACGCTCGAGCTGTCGAACGTGGCGAACCTGCCCATCGCCCTGTACCGGGGCATGAAGATCGGCCAGATCAGCTTCTTCCTCATGAGCAGCCCGGTCGAGCGGCCGTACGGCTCCAAGGAGCTCGGCTCCAAGTACCAGGGCCAGTCCTCGCCGACCGAGTCGGCCTTCTACCGCGACTTCGACCAGGACCGCCGCTCGGTCAAGGGCGGCCCCGGTTCGGCTGGTTCGTAACATCAACGACCACGTCGATTGGCGGACCGACCTGGGCGGCGGCGTCCGGGTCGCGCTCGTGCAGGCGGGTACCTTCACCTCCGACGCAGGCACGATCTTCGGCCCGGTCCCGCGCGTCATGTGGGAACGGCTGGTGGCGGCCGAGCTGAACCCGGACAGCACCCTGACTCAGGCGCTCAACTGCCTGATGGTGGAGACGCCGGCCGGCCGCGTGCTGGTCGAGACCGGGGTCGGGGAGCGGCTCGACGAGCGTCGGCGCACGCAGCGCGGCGTCGGCGGCCCGTGGATCGTGCCGGCGCTGCTGGCCGCCGGATTCGCACCCGACACCGTGGACGTCGTGGCCATGAGCCACCTGCACTGGGACCACGCCGGTGGGGTGCTGGACGCGTCGGGCGGCCCGGCCTTCCCGCGTGCGCGCCTGGTCGCCCAGCGCTCCGAATGGGCGTTCGCGCTCGGGGCCAACCTGCGCCTCCAGGCGTCGTACGAGCAGGACGAGCTGCGGCTGGTCGAGCCCGCCGGCCTGACCGGCGCGGCCGAGGGTGATGCCGAGGTCCTGCCTAGCGTGCAGGTCATCCAAACGGGCGGGCACTCGGGCGGTCACCAGGCGGTCGTGGTGCGGGGTCCGTCGGGTACGGTCGCGTTCTTCGGCGATCTGTGCATGCGCCCGTGGAGCACCAACCCGCGCTGGATCCCCGCCTTCGACGACTTCCCGCTCACCAGCGTGGACGTCAAGGCATCGCTGTTCCGGCGGGCCGCCGACGAGGGCTGGACGGTCGTGCTCTCGCACGAGCCGCGGCACCCCATCGGCCGCTTCGCCCGCGACGGTGAGCGCATCCGCTTCGAGGCGCTCGTGTAGGGCGTGCGCGGCTGGCGCCTGGGACCCCACCGGATCGGGCCTGTCATGGATCCTGCGAGGGCCGGGGCATGTGCGCGTGCGACGACTCGAAGCCGACCGTCGATCCACCGGCATCGCAGGGCCTGACCGGCGGAGCTGTGAGCGTGCTCAACCATGCGGCCAGGCGCTGGCTGGTCCGCTTGTCACCTGGTGACCACATCGGCATACGATCGGCCCCCGGCGGGTCGAAGAGTGGCCTGACACCCCCTCCAGGGTCGGTTCCATGCACGAGGTGAACGAGAAGGACTGGGTCTTGTCGAACCTCATCACCCGGTGACTGTCCGAGCGCGATCACCGGAGCGCCCGCGCCGATATGGTCACCACGTGACCGGGGGTCCGCCACGAGCATCCTCGCCGTCGGGGCCCGTGCGCCGGGTGCTTTCCTCTCAGGCGACTCCTGCCTTGCCTGGCAGGTACGCAAGGAGCATATTCACACGGCGCAAAGCCGCGCGACGCCGTTCGGGCGGGCTCGGCCCGTTCCGCCGCGCGGCGTCGGGAGCCGATGCGTGCGCAAAGGCCGGCCCCCGGTGACCTCGAACCGTCCGCGAGGGTGCCTTCGGGCCGTTCGTCGCGCTGCTCCCGTCGCTTGCGTACCTCCGGGGCAAAACGGCCCTGCGAGCGACGGCGGATCGACCTTCAGGGCACGGACGAAGCCGTGAGGCCGGGTGTCGCCGACGCCCCACCGTTGCGGCTGAGGATCGGGGCCAGCTGCGCCTCCGCGCCGGCCTGGTCGAGCGGGCCGCGTACCACGGAGCGCACGATGCCCTGGCGGTCGATGAACACCTGGGTCGGTAGGCCGTACGCCGCATAGGCCTTGAACACCGCGGACGTGGCGTCGAAGCCGATCGGGAAGGTGAGGCCGTACTGCGTGGCGTACGCCTGCACGTCCTGCGCTGAGGTCTCCTGCACGCTGATGGCGAGCAGGACCAGCCCGTCGGCCTGGTGCTCGCGGTAGACCGCCTCGAGCGTCGGCGTCTCCTGCTGGCACGGCGGACACCAGGTGGCGAAGAAATCGATCCAGATGGGGCGGCCGGCAAAGTCCGACAGGCGGATGGACTTGCCCTGGAGATCGACCAGCGAGGCGGTCGGCGGGGTCGGCCCCGGCGCCACCAGGAGGGGCACGCCGACGAGCGCGATGATCAGGCCGCCGACGACGGCCAGGGCGGCCAGGCGGGTGCGGCGGAGGACGCCCAGGCCCAGCAGGGCGACGATGCACCCCGCGCTGATCAGCCCGAGCGGCACGGCGCGGTCCTGTCCGTTGGCCGGTACGAGCCCGCTCAGCTCGGGCGCTCGTTGGCCGGCCTGGAGGTCGGCCGTCGCGGGACCGACGGTCACGAAGCCGCTCCCGACCGATGGTGCTGCCGTGTTCGGCGCCGGGACTGGACTGTTGATCACGACGAGGACGACGGCCACCACGACGATCACGGCGGCGACGAGGACGATCTGGCGGCCCGTGAACGGCCCGATCAGGCCGTGCCTGGGCGGTGGCGCGGGCGACTCGTTCAAACGCTGGGCGTCAGGAAGGCGAAGGTGCTGGCGAGCACGCTCAGCCAGTCGAAGAGCAGGGCCACCCCGATGGCGGCGACCAGCAACCCGCCGATCACCTCGACCTGCCGGCCGTGGCGGAGGAGGGGACCGGTCAAGGCGCGCGATCGCTCGAGGGCCAGGGCCATGACCAGGAACGGCACGGCCAGGCCGGCCGAATAGGCGACGAAGAGGGCGACAACCTGCGCGCTCGGCCCCAGTGCCGAGAGACCCAGGATGGCGCCCAGCGTCGGCCCGATGCAGGGCGTCCAGCCGACCGCAAAGATCGCCCCCAGGCCGAAGGCGGCCAGCGGTGAACGACCGAGGCCCGGTGCCGCCGCCCGGCCGATCGCGGTGGCCGATACGGGGGCGCTGCCCGGGTTACCCGCGTCGCCCGAACCGGCGGCCACGGCGGTCGCCATGGCGCGCTGCGTGAGGACGGCGTCGAACGGCCGCCACGATCGCTGCAGCACGTCGAAGCGCAGGATGCCGGCCAGGTTCAGGCCGAGCACGATCAGCACGATCCCCCCGAGCTGGCGCAGCCACGTCATCCAGGCCACGGGCAGCGTCAGGCCGAGCACCGAGCCGCCGACGTAGACCGTGAGACCGAGCAGCGTGAAGACGGCCCCGAAGCCCAGCACGAATGCGATCGCGTGCGGCAGAAGGTGCCACCGCCGGCTCGGGGCGACCGCCAGCACGCCTAGCTGACCGAGGTAGGCCGGCACCACCGGCAGGACGCATGGCGAGAGGAAACTGATCAGACCGGCCAGGAAGGCTGCCGCCAGGGTCAGCTGCATCGGACGCCCAGCGTTCGGGCGATCATGCGAGATGCGCGTCCAGCGTGCGGGCGAGGAACTCGCGGATGGCACGCGCGCTGAGGGCCAGCGGCAACTCCTGGTCGTCGACGACGATGACCGGGATCTGGTCCATGTAGCGCCGTTCCCAGGCTGGATCCTCGGTCAGGGCTCGTTCCTCGATGCGACACGGGGTGCGACCAGCCGCCGCCCGCTCCTCGAGGATGGCCTGCAGTCTGACGCGGCTCTCTTGGCACAGATGGCAGCCGGCGCGGGTATAGAAGGCGATGGTCGGCATCGGCATGGCGGTCGAGGGCGACATCTCGGCGAGATTGTAGGCGGGCCGGTCACGGAGGCCCCTGGGCGAGAGCGGCCGGGTACGATGGGCGACGGGCCCCCGTAGCTCAGTGGATAGAGCGGCACCGTCCTAAGGTGCGCGTCGGCGGTTCGAGTCCGCCCGGGGGCTCCACTGCCCCGACCCTGCGCATGCCGCGTGGCCGAGTGTTCTGCACCGAGCGGCGCCGGTAGGCTAATGGGATGAACCCTCGACCGCAGAGCGTCGAAACCGTCATCATCGGGGCGGGGCAGGCCGGGCTCATCGTCAGCGATCAGTTGCGGCGCGCGGGGCGCGAACACGTCGTCCTGGATCGCCGGTCGGCCCTCGGAGGTGGATGGCAGGACCGATGGGACGCCTTTCGGCTTGTCTCGCCGAACTGGACGACCTCGCTCGCCGGCTTCCCCTATCGCGGCACCGAGCCGGACGGGTTCATGCCCCGTGACGAACTGATCGACCACTTCCGCGCCTACGCAGCGGCGGTCGCGGCCCCGGTTCAGCTCGAGACAGACGTCACGGCACTCGAGGCCGTGGACCGTGGCGCGGCGCGTTTCCGGCTCAGCACGTCGCGTGGCCCGATCGTCGCCCACGAGGTGATCGTCGCCGGCGGACCATTCCAGGTCCCCCATGTCCCGCCGCTGGCGACCGCGCTCGCGCCCTCGATCCACCAGGAGCACGTCCACGGCTACCGCAACCCCGGCCGGTTGCCCGACGGCGGGGTGCTCATCGTGGGCAGCGGCCAGTCGGGCGTCCAGCTGGCAGAGGAGCTCACCGCCGCAGGCCGCCCCGTGACGATGGCCGTCGGGCGGTGCGGTCGGTTTCCTCGGCGGTATCGGGATCGCGACGCCTTCTGGTGGCTACGCCAGCTCGGCACGCGAGGGTCGGAGGTTGGGCTGGGCCTGCCGACGGCGGCGACGATGCCCGACCCTCGCCTGCGGTTCGCCTGCAACCCGCACCTGTCCGGCCACGACGGCGGCCACGAGACGAACCTTCGGGCGATGGCCGCCGCGGGCGTCCGCCTGGCCGGGCGGCTCGAAGCAGCCGACGGCACGCGGGTGCGGTTCGCCTCCGATCTGGACGCGTCGCTCGCCTTCGCCGACACCTTCTTCGGGGAACGGTTCCGCGGGCTGTGCGACGCGTATGCCGAGCGGATGGCGCTCGACCTGCCCGTCGATGAACCACACCAGGTCGATTTCTCGCCGCCGCCCATCGCGGAGCTCGACCTCACCGCCGAGGGCATCACGACCGTGCTCTGGACGAGCGGCTATCGCCCGGACTTCGATTGGATCGGACCGCCCGTCCTCGACGAGCTGGGCCTGCCCGTCCAGTCCGGCGGCCGTACGGCGGTCGCCGGATTGGCCTTCATCGGGACGCCATGGATGGTCGACATGGCGTCGGCCAACCTCGTTGGCGTCGAGCGCGACGCGGTCCACCTTGTCGCGGCGATGTGGAAGGACTAAGCACACCGCCGGGAGGTCCAGCCAGGTAGACCACCATCCAGCCAGGCCGTGTCGGCCATCGATGCGGGCCGATCAGCTCGAC
This sequence comes from Candidatus Limnocylindrales bacterium, assembly GCA_044449585.1. Classification (GTDB taxonomy): domain Bacteria; phylum Chloroflexota; class Limnocylindria; order Limnocylindrales; family CSP1-4; genus DASPUH01. Next base: position 2,596 of record JBIOID010000034.1, on the reverse strand, counting down.
GCTGCGGCCACCACGCTATAGAAGCTGATCACCGCCACGGACAGCTGGATGCACAGCGCGGCCGCGTAGACGGCCACGGATGCGAAGACGATCGCGTTGGCTGCAAAGAGCAGGCAGGCGAGGGGCCCGAGGACGAAGAGCAGCTGCCCACTCCGCGTGTGGAACGCACTGGTCTTGAGGAATTGACGGGCGCGGGTCCCGACCACCCAGGTGGTATACAGGGCAACGGCGACGCTCGACAGGACCAGCGCCGTGTGCGCATCGCCGAACCAGGCGAACGCGATGACCGGTAGCAGGCTCTCGAACACCACGTTGAAGCTCGTCGAGACGATCGCTCGCTGCCGGATCCGCTGGTCCTGACTCCACGAGCCGCCCGGCGGCGTCAGCGCGGACGTGACGGCCGTGAACCCGGCGACCACGACAGCGATCTGGGCGATCGCGAGGAGCAGATCTTCGTTGGGCACGTGCGGCATCGTAGGCGCGGGTCGTCGCCGCCGTACGGCGATCCGACCCGCCAGTCACCCGCCGCTGGTCTAGGACCCCGGCCGACGCCGAGGCCGTCGCCCAGATCGGGGGAGGTGGGCGCCGCGTGATTCGTGGTGGAGTTGAGGCGGCCAGCTGCCGAACGGGCAACGCCGAAGCGAGGAAGTGACCGACATGACGGACACCCAGGATCCGAATCCGACGACCACTGCACCGGCGTCTGCCGGTGCGCCGGGAGCGACCGTCGTGGGCGTGATCGCCGACGACCCGGCCGTCCAGGCGGCCGGTGGCGCCGTGACCGACCATGCCTATGCGGCGATCGTGGCGTCGTTCGCCGACGAGACGGCGGCCATCGACGCCTACGAGACGCTCGCCGAGGACGAAGGCGCCGGCCTGATCCGGATCGACGGCGTGCTGGTCATCAAGACCGACGACCAGCTCAACGTCCACATCCAGAAGATGACCGATCACAGCACGACGACGGGCGTCAAGTGGGGCGCGGTCGGCGGCGTCGTCGCCGGCATCCTCTTCCCGCCCTCGATCATCGTCTCCGCCATCAGCCTCGGCGTCGTGGGCGGGGTGCTCGGGAAGCTGCGCCAGGAGTTCCACAAGTCGGACGTCGCCGCGTCGCTCGTGGGGACGCTGGGACCGAACCAATCGGGCATCCTTGCACTCGTCGCGGCCGAGGACGTCGACCTGGTCCTCAAGGCGATCCCCGGGGCGGTCATGGTGCGGTCGGCGGGCGTCGACGACCAGACGGCCAAGGCCATCGCCGAGGCCGCCACGCAGGCGTCCTGACCCGCTGGGCGGGCGTGGGCCCGCCCGCCTACGTGATCAGTCGTCGGTCTGGCGGCTGAACCAGATGTTGCCCGGTCCGGCGTAGCTGGGACCCTCGCCCCACGCCACGTTCGTGCGGCCCCGCGGGTCCACGACCATCTCGAAATAGTCGCCGTAGGGCAGACCGAAGCCGGTCGACGTCCAGTAGTCGTAGCCGGGCACGAGGGTCGAGACCTGGCGGGTCGGACCGAGGTCGAAGCCCCAGTCGCGGCTGTCCCGCTCGAAGATATTCCAGCCGCCCGTGCGCGTGTCGGCCCACGCGATGCGCACGTCGCCGGGCGTGTGCCCGACGGCCAGGGCTGGGAAGGCGTGCTCGCTGCCCAAGGGTGCCGTCGAGACCTGGCGCCGTGTCGAGTAGGTCTGCCCGTGGTCGAAGGAGCGGCTGAGGTAGATACGCTGCGGGCCACCCGCATCAGCGGGCGATGGGGTCCCGTTCCAGAGCAGATAGATCGTGTCGTCCGGCCCGACCTTGAGCGTCATCTGGGCCCCCAGGAAGTCGTAACCGCAGTCGGTGCAGGCCGGCGCAGGGGCGCTCGTGTCGACCACGGTGCGTGTCCAGTGGCCCCCCAGGTCGCCCGAGTGCGCGACCCATACGCGATTGGGACCGTCCGCGTTATCGGCGTGGGCGGCATCGAAACTCTCGAAGCTGAAGAACAGGTTGCCGCGCGAGTCGATGCCGGCGCCGCCCGCCAGGGGCACCTGGAAGTCCGCGTCGCCCGGGAAGATGAGGTGCTGCTTCCAGTGGTTGCCGCCGTCCGTGGACACGGAAGCGAAGCTGCTGACGTCATCGTCGTAGGCCACCGCGATCGTCTTGCCCCGCACCGCGAGCTCGGGCTTGTCATATCCCGTGAGCTTGCCCGACACGATCGTGATGGGCGCCCACGTCCGTCCGAAGTCGGAGGAATGGGTGACGGCGACACTGGAGTCGTCGTTCTGCAGGAAGGCGGCCCAGACCGTCCGTCCGTCGATCGGGTCCACCACGAGCTGCGAGTCGTACTGGCCCCCGCTGACCTTGACCGGTGCGATGGGCGCGGGTGCCGTCCACGTCCGGCCGCCGTCGTCGGAGCGTTGGATCAGCACGTGCAGGTCGCAGCGCCGGCAGGTGCCGCCTCCGTCGACGTCGTAGTGCTTGTAGAGCACATAGAGGTGCCCATAGCGGTCCGCCGCCAGCGCCGTCTCCCAGTCGTCGCCGGAACGGAACCCAAGGCGAAGCGGGGTGCGGAAGCCGTCGGCAACGCCGGTGACGCTGGGCGCTTGACCCGCCGGCGCGCTCGTG
>JBIOID010000033.1:0-12216 GCA_044449585.1 Candidatus Limnocylindrales bacterium | reverse complement strand
GGGGGCGCCCGGGGGTTCACCTGGGTTTACCCGCCGCCACCCATGTTCCCCCGGCCCCCCTTGGCCCGGGGGGCCCACAACCGCGCGCGGGCCCCCCACGCAGCGGTGGCAGGATGAGCGAGGTTAGGTGCTTGGAGAAGGAGCCGGCGTAGCAAGTACGCCGCAGGCAGCGGGGCATGTCTTCAAGGCGGGGCTGGCCTTCATGGCCGCAAGAGCCGCGGCGAGCTTAGCCTGCAAGTCCGCGCTGATAAGGCTCGTCTTGTCATGGAAGTCCGAGATCCCGATGCCGTCGTTCGCGGCATTCCACAGGCTGTCACCGGCGACCGCCGTTCCGGCGGCGATGGCCTTCATCGTCGCTTCGACGGTCTTGCTCAGGTGCTTCTCAGCACTGGTCACGATGCACTTGGCAGCGTTGGGGTAGGACAGGAACTGATCGACGTCCACGCCGATGCCGTAGATGTTGGCACTACAGGCTGCGTCAAGGATGCCGTTGCCGGTCTTGCCGGCGACCTGGAAGAGGACGTCGGGCTTGTTCTGCTGGATGAACTGCTGCGCGAAGCTCGTACCGGTCACGGGGTCGTTGAAGGCCTTGTTGGAGAAATCGTTCGTCACGTAGGTGCTGATGACCTTGATGCTCGGGTTGATCGACTCGGCGCCGAGCTGATAGCCCTGGATATAGCGGATGCACGGGCCGCACAGACTGGTGCCCCCGATCGCTCCGATGATCCCGGTCTTGCTGACCGATGCCGCGACCATGCCAGCGAGATAGCCGGCCTGATCCTCCTGGTATTCCAGCGAGATGTAATTCGGCACCAGGGCTTTCGCGTTGCCCTTACAAGCGAAGGTCGGATCGAGCGCGCCGGTCGAATCGACGCAGATCGGCGACTGGTCGACGCCGATGAACCAAACGGTGGGGTTGAGGTGCGCCTCGCAGGTCGTCGCGGCGGCGTTGTTGAAGCCGGCCGTCACGATGATGTCATAGCCCTGATCGACGAAGGCCTGGATGTTCTTGATGTACTCGGATGAGTCTTTGGGCACGACCGACGACGGCGCGGCGGCTCCCAGGTCGGTGGCGCCGGCCTGCGCACCCTTGAAGGTGTACTCGTTGTAGTTCTTGTCATCCAGCGTGCCGATGTCCGTGGCGACACCGATCTTGGCCTTGGACCAGTCCGTCGGCGCAGTGTGGGTCGGGCCCGCGGCGGCTCCCGCGCACGGGTTGGGGGTTGCCGATGCTCCCGGTGACGAGCCCGTGCTGCCGGTCGAGCTACAAGCGGAAACCAGGAGGGTGGCGCTCATCAGGAGCGTCGCACCCAGGCGGCGGTTGCGCATGCTTCCTCCTCGTGCGGCAGGAAGTTGCCCAGTGTAGGGAGCATCCGCCGCGGTCTGGCCTGCCCGGCCGTTGGACGATGCGCATCGTAATCGAGCGGCCAGCATCGGGGCAAGCCCGTTCCGTCAGCACATCGGCCGGGCGCCGCCCGCGCATGGCATAGTTGCCGCCGTGAGCGTCGGAGCGGCCGCTGTCACGGGCGCGGCAGAGGGCAGCCGGCCGGCGAGTGGCGGCGCGCTCGAGTGGGCCGCGCTGCTGACCGTCTACATCGTGTGGGGCTCGACCTACCTGGGCATCCGCGTGGTGGTGATGGCGCTGCCGCCGCTGACCAGCGCGGGCATCCGTTTCGCGATCGCGGGCGGCGTGATGCTGCTGGCCGTGCTGGCGAGCGGCCGGTTGCGCCGGCGTCCTGGCCCGCGCGAGCTGCTGGCCGCGGCGGCGGTGGGCTGCCTGCTGCTCGTCTCAGGCAATGGCTTCGTGAGCATCGGCGAGCAGCACGTCCCTTCGGCGATGGCCGCCCTGATCATCGCCTCGGTGCCGCTCTGGGTCATCGTCCTGCGCCGGCTCGCCGGCCAGCCCGTCCATCGCGGCACGATGGTCGGCGTCGCCGTCGGCTTCCTGGGCGTCGGCGCGATGCTCGTCCCGATCGGCCTGGGCGGCACGGTCGACCCGGCCTCGCTGGCCATCCTCGTGGTGGCCGCATTCTCGTGGGCGAGCGGCTCGTTCCTGGCCACACGGCTGGCCATGCCGCGAGATCCGTTCGTCTCGACTGCCGCCCAGATGCTCACCGCTGCCGCGGCGCTGCTCGTCCTCGGACTGGGCAGCGGCGAGCGGATCGATGGCGCCGCGGTGGCGGCCCACCCGTCCTCGCTGCTCGCGCTGGCGTACCTGACCGTCTTCGGCTCCCTGCTGGCGTTCACCGCGTACGCGTGGCTGCTCCAGCACGCACCCATCTCGCGCGTGGCCACGTACGCCTACGTCAATCCGCTCGTGGCAGTCATCCTCGGCGCCCTCATCCTGGGTGAGTCGATCACGCCGCCCATCCTGGTCGGCGGGGCGATCATCGTCCTCGCCGTGGCCCTGGTCATCGGGCAGGAAAGCCGCGGCGCGGCGGCCCCGGAGCTGCCCGGTTGACCGTGCGCCACGTGGCCCGCGTGGCCCAGGACGGTCGCCACCCCTTGGGCCTGCAGTACGCTCCGTGGGTCGAGCGGATCGCTCCGCTCGTGCAGCGCCTGGTCGACGAGAGGTGAGCCCGACGTGGATCTGCCCGCCCTGATCTTCCTGGCCGCCGTCCTCGCGGTCAAGGAAGCCGGCCTGCCGATCCCGGTTCCGGGCGACCTGCTGGTCATCGGGGCGGGCGTGGCCGCCACCCGTGGCGGGCTGCCGGCCCCGGCCATCGTGCTCGTGCTGATCTGCGCCACCGTTGTCGGCGGGATCGTCCAGTTCGTGCTCATCCGCGGCCGCGCGCAGACCATCGTCCTGGGGCTGCTGGCCCAGGTGGGACTGACCCAGGCGACCGTCGAGCGGGGCGCCGGCCGGCTGCGCAGCGGCGGCGCCGTCGCCGTCGCCCTCGCGCGCATGACCCCCGGCGTGCGCATCGTGGCGATCGCCTCGAGTGCCGTGGCCGGCGTCGCCTCGACATCGTTCCTGGCCGGTCTGCTCGTCGGCAACGGCGTCTTCCTGACCGGGCATTTCGTGCTCGGGCTCGTGGTCGGCGAACCGGCCGTCAGGCTGGTCGCCGGGGCGGGCCCTGGGCTGCTCGCGGCCGGCCTCGGGTTGGCCGCGCTGGGTGCCGCCGGCTGGTGGCTCATCGCCCGCCGTGGCCGGGGTCCGGCGCCGCTCGACTGGACGGACGCGTGTTGTCCGGCGTTCCTCGCCCTGGCGGTCGTCAGCCGCGATTAGAGCGTCGCGCGAACCGCCCCGAGGGCCGATTCGATGCCCGCCCGCACGAAGATGTCCTCCTCCGTCGCCGCGCCGAGTCCCTCGAGCACGCGGATGCCGCGGGCCGTCCAGAACGGAAGCCCGATGCCGCGGAACCCGTCGACGATGGCCCGGACGGTCCGGACAGGCCCGTCGCGCTGGCCGACGGCGGCAGCGGCCCCATCGAGGCGCGCGCGGTGCAGGTCCAAGGCGAGTGCGGCCGGTCGGAAGTCGTCCCCCGGTGCGGGTGCCTCCAACCCCTCGATCGCTTCACGGATCCAGTCTCCTCGACCCGCCGCGAACCACGCGTCTAGGACCGCGTCGCCGGCCGCCAGCCACTCGTAGGAGCCCGCGATCCGCCATTGCGCCATGGCCGACCGGAGGTGGTCCAGGGTCGGCGCCTCGAAGCGTCCCACGCCGCCCCGCGCGAGCCACAGGTGCGCGCCGGCGTAGAGCATCCGGCCGTAGGGCGAGTCCGGCAAGCGCCCGGCACGCGTCTCGAACCAGGCGGCCGCGCGTTCCAGGGTGGCCGTCGCGCCGCGCAGAGAAGCCGCTGGCAGCAGTGCGCTCCAGCTGCGCACGGCGATCCGGTCGTAGCCGTGCCGCTCCCCAAGGTCGACAGCGGCAAGGCCGGCCTCGAGAGCGCGGGCCCACTCGCCGGCGGCCAGCCCAGCCTCGCATTCGGCGTGCTCGATCCAGCCCAGATCCTCGACCAGGCCGCGCGCCACGGCCAGCTCCCTCGCCGGTCCAAGGAGCCCTGGCACCTCGGCCGGGGCGATGGCCATCCGCCAGCCGGCCTCCATGACCGTGGCCGTGACCTCGAGCGCGGCGTCGCCGCGGCCGTGGGCCAGCGCACGCAGCTCGACCCAGTCGTCGAGCGAGGCCGACCCCGCCTCGCTCCGTGCCCGCGCCAGGTCACGGGTCACCTCCCATTCGCTCTCGCTATCACCCGCGGCACGAGCTGCCTCCAGGGCCCGCTCGGCATCCGCCACCCAGCCCGCCGCCTCGTTGGTCTCCCCGCTGCGGCCACGGGAACGCGCCAGTCGCACGCGGGCGGCATCGAGGTCGTCACCGTCGCCCATCTCCGCGAGGGCGGCGTCGCCGAGGTGCCACGCCTCTGCGAACCGGATCTGTTCGTACAGCAGGCTCGCCAGCGCCTCGGTCGCCTGGGCGAAGAGGGTCCGCCAGGCCGGATCCCCGGCGTCACGGGCCGCGCGAGCAGCGTCGATCGCCTCGTGCAGGGCGCGCGCCGCCTCCTCGACCCCGCCGATCGGCGCCAGGGCCCGCCCGAGCCGGTTGAGGCGACGACTCCTGGCACCTGGCGTCGCGGCGCGCGTGACGGCCGCGGAACGCCTGAAGAGGTCAGCGGCTGCCGCGCCGGCGCCGTCTGACAGCGCCTGTCCGCCCGCCAGCTCGAGCCACGCCGCGGCTTCGTCGGCGCAGTCGTCACGACTCAGGCCCGGCGCCACCTCCTGGGCCAGGGCCGGGGCGCTGGCCAGACCCGTGGCGAGATGCTCGGCGATGGCCACCGCCAGCATCCCCGAGCCGGCTCCGGCCGCCGCCTCGAGCCAGCGTGCCAGGCGCACGTGCAGCTCGGCCCGCTCGGCACGCGCGAGACTCGCGTAGCCGGCGTCCCGGAGCAGGGCATGGCGATAGGCGAACGTGTCGCCCAGGACGGCATCGGCATGGGGTCCGCCGATCAGCGCGCGGCGCTTCAGTTCATCGACGGCATCGGTCGGGTCAGCCACGCCGAGGACGTCCAGCGCCCGGAACGGGAAACGCCGCCCCGCCACGGCGCCCCGCCGGGCCGCCTGACGGACGGGCGGCGGCAGGTCATCCAGCTGGGCTGCATAGATGGCCTGGACCGTGCGCGGCAGGGGGATCTCGTGGGCCGGCACGGTGAGGCGCCATCGGTCGGATCCTCGCCCGCCCGGCGATGTCGTCCGTGGCGTCTCCGCGACGAGCGCCCCGGTGCCGACCCACGTGCGCAGGAGTTCCTCGATGAACAGGCAATTGCCGTCCGACCGTTCGGCGATGCGTGCCACGAGCGTCTCCGGCAGCGCGTCCCCGACCAGCGCGTGTACCAGGGTCGCGGCATCGGTCGCGGGCAGCGTCGACAGATCGAGCACGTGGCGACCGATGGCGGGTTCGTCCACCGACCACGCCGGCACGGTCTCGAGGAACGACGGGCGTGCCGTGGCGACCATCAGCCGCTCCGCGCCGGCCGGCGAGATCGTGGCCGCGTCGAGGAACGCCACCACATCGGGCCCGGCCCAGTGCAGGTCCTCGATCACCCAGATCTGGGTGCGCCGGCCAGCCAGCGCGTCGAACCCGTCGAGCCAAGCGGCGAACAGGGCCGCGCGATCGCTCAGCCGGGCGGTGTCGACCTCCGACGGGGTGTCGGCGGCCGCGAGGCTGATCATCTCCCGCGCCACGACCGCCGCGCGCCCCTCGGCCAGGCCGGCCGCCCCGAGGTGTGCGCGCAGCGCCTCCTCGGCAGCCGACCGGTGATCGATCGTGACATGGCCGTGATGGAGCGCGGCCAGCGTGACCGGGCGAAGCGGGTCGAATGGCCCGTTCGGCTCGGGTCGGAGGCGCGTCCGCCACAGGAGGGGCGGTGGCTCGAGGGTCGCCGCGACCTCCACGAACTCATCGACCAGGCGCGTCTTGCCGACGCCCGGCGGGGCCAGCACCAGCCATCGCTCGGGCGCGCGGCGGTGGCGCACGTTGGCCACGGCCGCGACAAGCTCCGCCAGCTCGGCCGCACGCCCGATCATCGGCGCGCGCAGCGATCCCATCGCCAGCTCGCGCGACCGGCGCGGGCGCGGCGCGATGACGCGCCAGGCCCGGACCGGGGCGGTCTTGCCCTTGAGGGTGAGCGGCTCGACGGCCTCGAGCTCGATGGCCTCGGCGACCGCGAGGGCCGTCTCCTCGCCGACCAGGACGCCTCCTGGCTCAGCGGCTGCCTGGAGCCTGGCCGCGACGTTGACGGGGTCGCCGGTCACGCGCCCTCCGTCCGGCCCGTCGATCGCGTGGACGACCTCGCCCGTGTTGACACCCACGCGCAGGCGTAAGCCACCCCCATCGAGGTCCAGCCGGGCTCCGAGGAGCTCGACGGCCGCCACCAGCGAGAGCCCGGCGCGGACGGCACGCTCGGCATCATCGTCCCGGGCGCGCGGCACGCCGAAGGCGGCCATCACGGCGTCACCGATGAACTTCTCCAGCTGGCCGCCATGGCGCAGGACCGTCTCCCGCACCGCCGCGAAGTAGGCGTCCTGGATGGTCGCCACGTCCTCCGCATCGAGCCGTTCGGAGAGCGACGTGAAGCCCACCAGGTCGGCGAACAGGATCGTCACGATCCGCCGCTCCACCTCCCAGCCGATGGCGCTGGGTGTCGCTGGCCGCTCGCCCGTCATGGGGCGACTGTAGGGACCCTCTGCAAGCGGGCGTAGGATGGTCCGGCGGAAAGGACGAGGTCCGACCATGACCAGCGCCGAGCGCCGCCGTGAGTTACGGGCGCGATACGACCAGCGCGACCGCGAGGCGGGCGTGTACGGGCTGCGCAACACCGCCACCGGGCGCGTCCTGCTGGCCACCTCGATCGATCTCACGGCGGTTCGCAACAAGGTCGAGTTCGCGCGTGCGACCGGGACACCCAGCGCTCTCGACGGTCGCCTGGCGGCCGATATCCGCGAGTTCGGCATCGACACCTTCACGTTCGAGGTGCTCGACGTGCTCGACGTCACACCCGAGATGTCGGTCGATGATGTCCGGGCCGACCTCGTCGCGCTCGAGCAACTGTGGCGCGAGAAGCTCGCTGGCGTCGAGCTCTACTGACGGTCACGCCCGCGCGGCAAGCTCCCGGCCGACCGCGAGGACCTCATCGACCAGCGCGTCCGCGTCGACGATGGTGGAGCGCGGGTTGATGAAGCACGGTCGGATGGCGAACCGGCCGTCCACGCGGGTACTGGAGGTCACGGCCCGTCCGCGGGCGCGGACGCCGCGCAGCACCGCCTCATTCAAGACGTCCAGGCGCGCCTCATCGGTCCAGCCGGCCGGGCGGAAGCGGAAGCAGCAGATGGAGAGCACGGGCTCGGCCAGCAGCTCCAGCTCGTCCGAGGTGCGCGCTCGTTCGGCGACGCGCCGCGCGCAGTCATCGTGGCGCACCACCCGCTGGCGCATCCCGTCGGCGCCGATCTCGCGCAGGATGGCCCATACCGCCAGGCCCCGGGCCGGCGTGGAGAAGTCAACGCCCCAGTCGGGGGTGCCGTAACCCAGCTCGTCGAAGGGCGATCCGGGATCGGTGTCCCCGGCCTGGATCTGCCGTTCCCGGTCGTAGTCGCCGGTCTCGATGGTGAACGCGCGACCCAGGATCCCCTCATCGCGCAGGATCACCGCTCCCGTGCCCACGGGAGCGGCCATCCACTTGTGCGGGTCGATGGCGAATGAGTCGTACTGCGCGACGTCGCCGTACCGCTCGTGCACCCGCTCATCGAGCAGTCCGAAGCCGCCATAGGCGCCGTCCACGTGCAGCCACATGCCCCGCTCGTGGGCGATGCGGGCCAGCTCGTCCAGGGGATCGACTCGACCCATGTTCACGTCGCCCGCGCAGCCCACGATCGCGACCTGCGTATGCCCGGCGAGCAGGTCCTCATCGAGGGCGACCTGGAGGAGGTCAAGGTCGATGGTTCGCGCACCATCGAGCGGGATGCTGCGCAGGTGGCGCCGGCCCATCCCCAGCACGCCAAGGGCCCGTCCCACCACGTGATGCGTCTCGGTGCTGGCGTAGACGCGCGGTTCGACCAGGCCCTCGATGCCGTCCAGCGACGGCCGCAGGCCCAGCCGCTCGCCGGCATGCTGGCGCGCCGCCCCGATCCCCACGAGGTTGGCCGTGGAGCCGCCGGACGTGAACGTCCCGACGAACGAGGCCGGCAGGCCCAGCAGCTCGATCAGCCAGCGCATCGCCAGCTGGTCGACGAAGTTGCCGGCCGTCACCCACCAGCGCTGCGACACCGCCACGGCCTGGGCCAGGTCTGCAGCCGCCGCCACGTCCGTCGGGGCCGTGGTGACCCATCCGGAGAACCCGGGGTGACCCACCCGCAGGCCGTTGGCGACCACGAGGTCGGCCAGCTCCGCGAGGGTCGCGTCGCGCCCGATGCCGGCGGACGGCAACGGCCGGTCCAGCGTCGGTCGCCAGCGGGACCGTTCGCGGGCCGGATCCGGGCCCTCGAACTCAAGGAACCGTTCCAGCGAGGGGAGGATGGTCCGGATCACGGGGCCGAGCGAGTCGGTGGTCGCGGCATCGCGGCGAGGCTCCATGACGGCGCAGTCTAGTGGACAAGCACCTCGGGCCCTGTGCCCATGCGTGTGCGTCCACGTGGGTACCATCCGATGATCACGGCCTGAGTCGACGAGGTGACGCATGCAGACCGACGCACGCACGATCCGCGGGGCACTGCCGGGCGGTGCCGTCATGCCCGGAGACGACGGCTACGACGCGGCGCGAATCTCGTTCAACGGGATCCTGGATCGGCGGCCCGCGGCCATCGTTTCGTGCGCTTCGACCGACGATGTCGTCGCGGCCGTCCGCGCTGCTCGCGAGCTCAACCTCCCGATCGCGGTCCGCGGTGGCGGCCACAGCGTGGCAGGTCACAGCATCCCGGACGGCGCGCTCGTCGTGTCGCTCGATCGGATGCGCGGCGTCAACGTGGATCCCGACCGGCGCCTGGCACAGGCCGGCGGCGGCGCGCAATGGAACGACATCGATGCGGCGGCATTCGCGCACGGGTTGGCCGTACCCGGCGGAACGTTCGGTGACACGGGCATCGGCGGCCTGACGCTCGGCGGCGGCCTGGGTTGGCTGATGCCGATCGCGGGCCTGACTTGCGACAACCTGGTGGCCGCCGAGGTCGTGACGGCCGACGGCAGCGTCGTGACCGCAAGCGCCGATAACGACGCCGATCTGCTGTGGGCGCTCCGCGGCGGCGGCGGTAACTTCGGCGTGGTGACCACGTTCACGTTCCAGCTCACGCCTGTCGCGCCGATGTGGGGCGGAACCATCCGCTACGAGGGTGCTGCGGCCGCTCGCGTTCTTGTCCGGGTCAACGAGATCGTCGCCAGGTACCCACGGGCGATGCTGCCGGCCTTCGGGATCGCCATGGACCCGGAGCTCGGGCCATCGATTCGCCTCCTGGTCGCCATCGTCGACGGCTCCGACCCGGCGCCGATCGATGCCGAGCTGCGCCGTGGCCTGCCGGTCACGTCTGACGATCTCGGGCCGAAGACGTATCTCGAACTCCAGGCCACGGCCGGCATCATGCCATTCGGCCTGCGCCACTACTGGAAGGGCCACTTCCTGCGCGAACTCAGCGTGGGCATGTTCGAAGCGCTCAAGGACTCGATCGGCGCTGATGACGCCGTAGGCCTGGCGTTCATCCTCCTCGAGGGGATGGTCGGGGCGGGCCGGATCGAACCTGTCGGCGGCGCTGCCTTCGGCCAGCGTGCGGCCACCTGGAATGCGAGCGCCCTCGCGATCTGGGAATCGCCGGACGAGGACGAGAAGGCCATCGGCTGGGCCCGTCGAGTCGCCGATATCCTCGCCCCGGCCTCGCTGACGGGCGGCGGTTACGTGAACTACTCACCGGTCGACGAATCGGCCGACCGCATCAGGGCCGCCTACGGCGCGGATCGCTACACCCGCCTCGTTGCGGTCAAGCGGCGCCTGGACCCCGACAACGTGTTCCGCTTCAACCACAACATCCGGCCGGACGGACATGTCGGCGGCATGGCGTAGCCACATCCTTCGCCCCCTGCGGGGTCGCTTGCGCGAGTTCGGCGCGATCGAGTCCTGAGGCACCCCGGGACCGCGCCAGTCCGGAGCGTGCTTGCGCACCGGCACCTCGGGGCAGAGACTCCACCCGTGATGCGGATCATTCGCGACCACAACACGTTGAATGGGTTGCGGTTCTCGGTGATCGAGTTCCTCGTGATGGCCGTGCTGGTCATCGGATTCGCCGCCTATGTCGCCGGTGCCGGTTCGACCGTCCTGGCCCTTGCCTCGCTGGGTGTGGGAGCCAACTGCCTCGTGGTGGCGGCGATCGGCATCGGCTCGCTGCGCGCCGGTGAATGGGATCGGGGCCTCGCCGCGACGTTCAGCCGATCGTATCGGGACCGCATCCTCCTGGACCATCCTGGAGCGCAACGGGCGACCTGGATCCTCACGGCGCTGACATTGGTGCCCTTCGCCGTGACGGTTGCGGCACTCGCCGAGGCCATCCGCCGCCGGGCGTAGCGTCGACGCACGCAAGGTGCCGATACCGCGCGTGCAGTCCGGGGCTTCGCCCAGATGATCGACCGATAGCAAGGCCGGTCGCAACGCTCCTGCCGTTCAGGCCGCGCTCGGTGACCCTTCTCACCGTGTCGACCCGCCTGCGCGGCTACCATCGATGGGCCCGTGACGACCCCTCCCAGCGACTTCACCCAGGTCCGCGTATATCACTAGCTCGGAGTTTGCGCAGCGCCTTCCAGGCGACGGGCTGCGCGGGAAGCCGGACCAGTAGCCAAGCTTCCCAGGCAGGAACACGATGGTCACGAGGCGCCCAACGCGCCCGTCCTCAGGATGGCGACGGGCTCGTCCCTGAAGGGGCCGGACCACCGGGCAGAAGGTGCATCGTCGAGAGGTAGGCTTCGAGGAGCCGCGAAACTCCCCCCGGGATGAAGTCCTCGGGCTGCCAGATCGCGACGACGTAGATCCGGTCGTTGACGAGGAAGAACGCCTGGGTGTCTTGAGTGAACCGCACCAGTGAGCCAGCATGGCCATCCATGCTCGCCGCGACGGTGCGGCCCGACATCGTTGCGCAATCCGAGGACGCGAAGGACTCGGCAAGCGGGCAGTACGCCTGGAGCCAGGTGTCCAGGGTCGTCCCAGGCTGGACCGCCACCGACCAGGCGGCCGTGGCGATGGTGCTGTCCCCGTTGACGAAGGTCTCCAGGGCCGTGCTTTCCATGTTCACCGCCGCGTCCGCCGGATAGGTCCAGTCGCGGGTCGCTGTGGTGTGCACGTACCAATCCGCAGGGTGGCCGATGCTGAGGCCATAACGCGCCGACGTGTAGGTCGTCCACGTCGTCGTGTCGATCGAATAGGGAGTCGGCGTGGGTCCGGTGCTCGGCGACGGTGCGGGGGCAGACGGCGACACCGCGGGTGACGGGGTCGAGGCGCCGCCGACGCCGCCGGACGTCGGCCTGAGGTTGAAGGCGACGACGGCGAGGACGAGCACGGCCACGACGGCCATGGCGACCAGTCGTGCGAGATTGGACATGGGGGCGGTCCTCCACGGGATCCGGAGATCCCGCTCCTGTGGTGTGGTTCGGACCGCGAGGAGGACGGCGTCGATCGTGGCGGCCCGGGTCCGGTCGCTCCCGTCCTCGAGCCATTCTCGGGTGGCACGCTCGAAGGCTTGATCGTCGTTCATGCCAGCCGTCCCTCGCGGAGATGATCTCGCGCCCGGGATGCCTCGAAGGCGACCCGAAGCGCGCGCGTTGCGTAGTGAAGTCGTGAGCGTGCCGTGCCGCCCGGGATGCCGAGCACCTCGCCCACCGCCACCAGGGGCAAGCCCGCGTGGTGATGGAGGACGAAGACGGCACGCTGGTCGAGCGGCAGCCGGCGGAAGGCCTGCTCCAGCTCGTCGCGATCGGCGAGCGATTGGTACTCGTCCGCGTCGTTCTGCCGATCGAGCGGGAGAACGCGCACGGTCGAGGCCCATCGCCGGTTGTGCGGCGCGGCCGCGTAGCAAGCGTTGACAAGGATCCGGTAGGCCCACGCATCGAAGCGGTCCGGCTCCCGCAGATGCGGCAGCTTCCGCCACATGGTCACGAGGGCGTCCTGCAGGGCGTCCTCGGCGAGGCCGGGGTCGCGCAGGATGCGGCGAGCGATCCCGAACAGCGTGTCGCTGGCCTGGTGCACCAGATCC
>JBIOID010000032.1:0-12423 GCA_044449585.1 Candidatus Limnocylindrales bacterium | reverse complement strand
GGTCTGGTGGCCGCCCGAGACTCGCACCTTGACGACGTGGTCGCCCCGGTCGCGGTGCGTGTGCAGCTCGGCCGGCGGGTGGATGTCGCGGTGGTAGTAGGGCGCGTGCTCCAGCAGCTGGCCGTACTCGTTGCGGTACCGCCGTGGCGGTTCGATCTCGCCCGGCGTCTCCAGCCACAGCAGGCGTTGCTCGACCCCCGGCGTCGGCTCGAGCCGCCACGTGGTCCCGATGGGGATCACCAGGTAGTCACCCGGTCCGTAGTCGAGCGTGCCGAAGACGGAGTCGAGCCGGCCGCTGCCCTCGTGGACGAAGAGCAGCTCGTCGCCCTCGCCGTTGCGATAGAAATGACCCGCGGCCATGGCCTGCGCCGGGCGTACGACGCCCAGGACCACGTCGCGGTTGAAGAAGAGGGCGATGCGGCCGCCGACGATGTCCCCGCCCGGTGGGACCGCCGCGGTCTTGATCAGGCGGTGGTGATGGAGCCGTTCATCAGCCCGCTCCGGCGTGACCAGCGGTCCCGCCTCGATACGGTGGGTGCGTGTCGGGGGCACCAGGTGGTACAGGAGCGAGCTGCGCCCCACGAAGCCCTCGACGCCGAACAGCTCTTCCGCGTACAGCGCGCCGTCCGGCGCGCGGTGCTGCGTATGACGCTGGTGGGGCACGCTGCCGTGCCGGACGTAGTGCATGCGAGGTCAGGCCTCCAGGGTGCCCCGTCAGTCTAGCCGTCGAGGCTCCCGGCGAAGGCGCGAGCTGCTCAGGGCGCGCGTCGTTTCGCGCGGGGTGAGCGCACGGCGCCCGTACCTGGCCAGCTGGTAATCGGCCGCGAGCCGGCGCTGCCGGCCCGGTGGCGGGTCGTCCCCCGCCTGGGCCAGCCGTCGGGCGTGGGCGGCCGGCGTTTCGGCCGGAGCGCGCGCCAGCTGGGGCTCGACGTCGAGCGCGGCGAGCGTGGCGAGGTACGCGGTCACCGCATCGTGCGGTACCAGCGGCGGCACGCGTGGCCGGCGCAGGGGCCCTCGCGGCCGGCGCGCTGGCCGCACGAGAGCGCGCTGCTCGACGATGCGCAGGATCGGCGCGACCGGCTCCTGGGGCGGGCGCAGCCAGCGCAACACGACCACGGCCATCAGGCCAACGACGATCAGCAGGATGGTCGCCAGCGTCACGAGCTGGCCCGAGTCCACGGGTCCCGCCGGGAACCCGCCCGCGTGGCCCGCGCCCTGGTTGGCCGCCGCGCCGCTTCCGGTGCCGAGCAGGCTGCCGATGACGCCACCGGCCACGATGGGCGGGGCGATGAGCAGCGCCAGGATGCTGAAGAGCAGCACCCCGGGCCGCGCGATGGCTTCGGCCAGGTCCTCCGGTCGCAGGCCGAACCAGAACGCCAGCGGTACGCCCAGCGCGACGAGCGCGCAGGGTACGGCGGCGGTGACCAGGAACCAGGTCCGGCCGGTCGGGTCGCGCGGGTCGGCGCTGAGGCCCAGCAGCCGGAGCCGCCCCAGGCCGAGCGCCGCGAAGCCGCTGGCCACGAAGAGCAGTGTGCCCGACCATGCGACGCTGACGAATTCCATGCGCAAGGCCGCGTCCGGGATGATCGCCCCGACCAGCCAGGGCACCAGGAGGGCCGGCGTGACGTACCGCAGGAGGTCGGCGCTGATCTCGACGTCGTCCAGCGGATCGCGGTGCCGCCCGCCGCGGATCACCGCCGCGCCGAGCAGCAGTCCGCCCGGGTGGGCCGCCAGGGCAGCCAGGGGCGTGCCGGCAGCGAGGGCCTCCGGGACGGCCGGATCGGCCAGCCAGCCGACGACCGCCACGCCTGCCAGCGCCGCCAGGGCGGCCGCCCTGGGCCATGGGCGTGGGCGCCGCGCGATCCAGATGCCGAGCGCGGCCGCCAGCGTGAACTCGACCGGTCCCAGGGCGGCCGGATGGCGCATCAGTCCGACCTCGAACCCGGCGTACACGACCAGCAGCCAGCCGCCTTCCATGGCCGCCTCGAGCGCCGCCAGCAGCACGCCGCCGACATCGACGCGGCGCATGGGGGAGGCTCCGCTGCGCACGTCAGCCGACCGTGACGAAAGCATCGGCCCGTCGCCAGTCCGGCTCGAGGTGACCGACCACGGCCGGGATGCGCGCCGCGCGCAGGGTCGCGGCGGCCGCGGCCGCCGATGGCCCGATCGCGACGTGGTGGACCACGAAGCCGCTCGCGACGAGGCGACGTTGGGTGGCCAGGTAGTCCGTTGGCGGGCGGCTGCTGATCGTCACCAGGCTCGTGCCGGGCGCCACACGCACGGCGACCGCCGCCAGGACCTGCTCGTACGGCGCGGCGATGTGCAACCCGATGCGCGCCACCAGGGCGGCGATGCGGACGGCCTGCTGGGCGCCGGCGCGGGGCGGGATATAGGTGACCGAACGCGGCGCGCCGGCCCGGATGCCGGCCGCGAAACCGCACGCGTCGCCACCCGCGACCACGCTCCGCGCGAGCGACGCCGCGGTCACCGCCAATGCCTCCAGGAGCTCCTCGTCGGCACCGGCCAGCCAGTGCGGACCCGGGGCGGTCTGCACGTCGAGGACGAGCACGACCTGGCGCTCGTGCGACGGCTCGAAGCGCTTGGTGAGCGGCCGACTCGTGCGCGCCGACGCGCGCCAGTGGCGCTGCCGCGCCGCGTCGCCGGGCTGGTAGGGCCGTACCCCCGCGAAGAGGGCCGGATCGTGGAACAGGCTCTGCGTCGCTCGTCGCGCGCCGAGGGGCGCCCGCGACGGCAACTGGCTGATCACGGGGACGGAGCGCGGCAGGACCGTGAACGTGCCCGGCAGCTCCACCTCGCCGTGGGCCACATCGCGCCCGAACAGGTCGGCCGCCTCGAGGCGGACCGGACCCATGCTGAAGACGCCGCGCCGGATCGCGCGGACATGGAGGAAGCGGGTGACGCGCTCATACCAGAGCAGTGACCAGCGGCTGCGCAGGATCGAGACCCCGACCACGTCGCTGCGCGTCAGCGGCTGCTCCACCACCTCCAGGCCGCCGCCGTCGACCAGGTCGTCGGTCGTCAGGCGGGGCAACGGCAGGAGCTTGGCGTTCCACGCGGTCAGCCGCAGGTCCACCTCGTCGCCCCACACGGCGCGTCCACTGCCCAGGTCGCGCTCGTAGGTCACGCCGTCCAGCCCATGGCGGTGCCACAGCTCCATGGTCATCACCACGAGCACGCTGACGATACCGAGCAGTACCACCCCCGGAAGGGCCAGCGAAGCCCCGACCAGCGCGAGGAACGCGGCCAGGGCGATGAGCCAGATCATGGTGCCCCTCGACTCGGCGCCGGTGTCGGTCAGCCGGGCGCCGTCATCGGCAGGGCGACCGTGTCCAGGACCTCCTGCACGACACCCTCACGCGAGGCGCCCCGCAGCTCCTGCTCGAGCTCGATCGTCAAGCGGTGCGCGAGGACGGCCGGCGCGACCGCCGCCACGTCATCAGGCAGGACGAAGTCGCGGCCGGCCAGCAGCGCCCACGCCTGGCTCGCCCGGTACAGGCCGACGCTCGCCCGGGGACTGCCACCCAGCCGTACCGCGGGATGCTCGCGCGTCGCGCGGACCAGAGCGACCACGTAGGCCTCCACCTCGTCGGCCACGGTCACCGTGCGCGCCCGGTCCTGCAGGGCCACGACCTGCGCGGCCGTCACGACCGGCGTGATGCGCTCGAGCGGCTCGGCGGCGGCCCGATAGCGCCGCGCGATGGCGCGCTCGCCGTCCTCCGTGGGATAGCCGACCGCGACGCGGACCACGAACCGGTCGAGCTGCGCCTCGGGCAGGGCAAAGGTCCCCTCGAGCTCGATCGGGTTCTGCGTGGCGAGCACCAGAAACGGCGCCGGGAGGTCGCGCGTCACGCCGTCGACCGAGACGCGGCCTTCCTGCATCGCCTCCAGCAGCGCCGACTGCGTGCGCGGCGTGGCCCGGTTGATCTCGTCGACCAGGAGCACCTCGTGGAAGACGGGCCCGGGGATGAAGCGGAAGCCGCTGCCCGCGTCCCCGGCGCCCTCGCGGGTCAGGATGCTGGAGCCCGTGACGTCGGTCGGCAGCAGGTCGGGCGTGCCCTGCACGCGCCCGAAGCTGAGGCCCAGCGACGCGGCGAAGGCGCGGGCCAGCAGCGTCTTGCCTGTCCCCGGCACGTCCTCCACGAGCGCGTGACCGCCGGCCAGGAGGGCGACCGCGAGCAGGCGCAGCGCGGCCTCCTGGCCCACCACGGCGAGGCCGACGGAGGCACGCAGCGTCTCCCAGACACGCTGACCGTGGGCTTCCACGAGTTCCGCGGTCATCGTTCAGCCGCTGGCCGGGAGACGATCGGCGTCTCCAGCCGCCCCAGGCGCTCCACCTCGAGGGTGACCACATCCCCCGGCTCGAGGAAGCGACCGAGGGTCGCCTCGCGGACCTCCAGGAGACAGCCGGAGCCGATCGTCCCGCTGGCCAGCATCTCGCCCGCCCGCAGATGGACGTCGGCCGATGCCCGCGCCAGCATCTCGCCGAAGCTGAAGTGGATGGCCGCCCAGGATCCCCGGCTGCAGGCCTGGCCGTTGACGTAGGCCGTCCCGACGAGGGCGTGGCCCTTGCCCTCCCGCGTGCCGGCCAGCTCGTCGGGCGTCACCAGCCAGGGCCCGCTGCTGACGGCGAAGTCCTTGCCCTTGGCCGGCCCCAGCCGGACGGCCGACTCCTCCCGCTGCAGATCCCGCGCCGACCAGTCATTGACGATGAAGTAGGCGCCGATGACCTCCTCGGCGTGCTCTGCCGTGAGGTCCACGGCGGGCTGGTCGATGAGGGCGCCGATCTCCAGCTCATAGTCGAGCTCGCTGCTGCCCCGCGGGGCCCACACCGGGTCGCCCGGGCCGCGCAGCTCGGAGATGTTGCTGAAGTAGAAGATGGGCAGGCGATACCACGCCTCAGGGATGGTGTCCTGGCGGCGCGCCCACATCGCCCGGACGTGTGTCTCGAAAGCGTAGAAGTCACGGAAGCTCAGGGGGTGGAGCACGGCCGGCCCGAAACGGAGGTCGCTGTCGTGGAGGGTGAGCTCCTCGTCACCGGCTCGGAACGGGTCCACGATCCGGGCCAGCTCGGCCACGCGATGGCCTGCCGCGAGGTGCGCGTCGATGGTGGTCACCGGTCGGCGGAACAGCGGATCGTTGTGGGGCAGGCGAGGATCGCGCGCGCCCAGGCGACGCCGGGCGGGTTCCAGGTCCAGCCATGACCCATCCGGAAGGGCCGCAGCCAGCCGGAACGGCGCCCCGGCCGGGGCGTTACGCTCGCGCACATGGGCCAGCCGCATGGGCCGGAGTCTAGCGATGGCGACCGCCGTTGGTCCACGTCCGGCTGCCCATGTTGACCGGCATCGACCACGTCATCGTGGCCGTCCGCGACCTGGCGGCCGCGGCCCGCTCTGTCGGGCAGCTGTCCCTGGCCGTCGTCGAGGGCGGCGCCCACCCTGACCTGGGCACGCGCAACCTCCTCTCCTGGTGGGGCGACTCGTACCTCGAGCTGGTCGGGGTGGAGGACTCGACGCAGGCGGCCGGGTCGTGGTTCGGCCGGTCCGCGCTGGCAGCCCTCGGCGGCCCGATGGACGGCGGTCTGGTGGGCTTCGCCCTGGCCTCGGACGACCTGGCCGGCGACGTGGCGGCGCGGGACTGGGAGGGGCCGGGGTTCGCTGGCCTGGTCGCCGGCAGCCGGACCCGACCGGATGGACGGAGGGTGTGCTGGTGGACGGCCCGACCGCCCGGCGCCGAAGCCCACCGCCCGCTCGTCTTCGCCATCGAGCACGACCGGACGGCGGCCGAGTGGACGGACTCGGAGCGGGCCGCGCGGGCGGCCGCTGCACCGGCCGATATGGGACGCTTGCGCCTGGCCCGCCTGGAGTTGCTCGTGCCCGACCTGGCCGTGGTCAGCGGCCGCCTGCTGCGCGGGTTCGACCTGCGCTTCCGGCCGTCGCTGGCCGGGGGAGGCGCGCGGGATGCCGACGTCGGTCGCCAGACGATCCGGTTGCGGCGAGGGGCGCCGGGCGAGGTGTCGGCCATCGTCGTCCTGCGCGGGTCGGTCGCGGCGCGGTCTGGCGGCGCCGCGCAGGCGTGCACCGTCGACCTGCCCGGGTGCCGATTGGTGCTCGAGGACTGATCGTCGCAACCGCGCGTGGATCCTCGGGCGACACCATTCGCTGGTGGACGATCAACGCGTCGGGAGTGCGCTCCGAGCGGTGCGCCTCAGGCGGCGGTGGCGCCAGCTGGATGTCGCGCAACGGGCGGGCGTTTCCCGGTCGCTGGTGTCGCTCATGGAACGCGGGCATCTCGATCGCCTCTCGTTGCGCGCCCTCCGAAGCGTAGGCGCGGTCCTCGACATCCGAGTGGACGTGATCGCGCGTTGGCGCGGCGGCGAGCTCGACCGCCTGCTGAACGTCCGTCACTCGGCGATGCACGAGCGATTGGCCAGAGCGCTGAGCAGCATCGGTGGCTGGGAGCTGGCGCCGGAGGTCTCGTTCAACGTGTACGGAGAGCGGGGCGTCATCGATCTGCTCGCCTGGCACGCTGGATCGGGCAGCTTGCTGGTCGTCGAGATCAAGACAGAGGTGGTCGATGTCCAGGAGCTGATCGGGACGATGAGTCGCAAGACGCGGCTGGCCCCCCGGGTGGCCGGTGAGCGAGGTTGGCCGGTCGACATGGTGAGCCGATGGATCGTCGTGGCCGACAGCTCCATGAACAGGCGCCGAATCGCGGCCCACAAGACCGTCCTGGGGACGGCGTTCCCGGCCGACGGCCGGACCATGCGCCGGTGGCTGCGCACGCCCGACCGTGCGATCGCAGCCCTCTCCATGTGGTCCGATGCGAACCCCGGTGGCACTAAGACGGGTCTTGCCCCGACCCGACGCGTTGGGCGACCTCGGACCCACGTTGGCTGAGCGTGACGTGGGCGGGGTGAAGGAACCAGGTCGTCTCGCGTGCCTCGAAGACAGGTCAGGACTCGGCGAACGCCACCCCGGTTCGCATCCGCACAGGAATCGTCAGGTGGGGCCGCGCCCCCCGCCGAGGGTGAGGACCTGGCGGGGCATCTTCGAGCCTGTTGGCCCATGGCCGACGCGGCCGACCTGAGCTCGAAGGCCGAGCCACTGGCCGCCGGCCAGTGCCTGGGGGCCGGCCGGGTCAGCGGCTAGAGGTTGCCGCGACGGGCCTGCTCGATCTCGATGGCCTCGAAGAGCGCCTTGAAGTTGCCGACGCCGAAGCCGCGCGAGCCGTGGCGCTCGATGATCTCGAAGAAGAACGTGGGCCGGTCCTGGATGGGCCGCGTGAAGATCTGCAGGAGGTAGCCCTCCTCGTCCCGGTCGGCTTCGATGCCCAGCTCCTCGAGGGTCGCCATCGGCACGCCCACGTCGCCCACCCGGTCGGCCAGCTGCTCGTAGTAGGCGTGGGGCATGCCCAGGAACTCGACCCCGTTCTCGCGCAGCTGCCGCACGGTGGCGACGATGTCCTCGGTGCGCAGGGCGATGTGCTGCGTGCCCGCGTCGAGGTAGTAGTCCAGGAACTCCTGGATCTGGCTCTTCTTGCGGCCGGCGGCGGGCTCGTTGATGGGGAACTTGATGCGCCCGTTGCCATTGGTCATGACCTTCGACATGAGCGCGCTGTACTCGGTGTGGATGACCTTGTCGTCGTAGTGGATGAGCTGGGCGAAGCCCAGCACGTCGCGGTAGAAGGCGACGAAGCGGTCCATGTCGCCGAGCTCGACATTACCCACGCAATGGTCGATCTCCAGCAGGCTGAGGCCCTGCGCGGCGGCGGCCGGCCGCTTGATCCGCCGGAAGCCCGGGGCGAAGACGCCGTGGTAGTCGTTCCGGTCGATGAAGGAGTGGACCACCTCGCCATAGGCGTGGATGGCGCTGCGGCGCAGCACGCCGTCCTCGTCGGACCCGGCCTCGGCGTACTCGAGGTACGAGCGCGCCCCGCGGCCCGTCGTCTCGCGCCAGGCGCTGCGCACATCGTCGACCGCGAAGGCGATGTCGTGCACCCCGTCGCCATGGCGATGCACGTGCTCGGCGATCTCGCCCTCCGGCCCGAGCGCGCCGGTCAGGACGAGCGTGATGTCGTTCCGGCGCATGACGTAGCTGGCGCGATCGCGCACGCCGGTCTCGAGGCCCGCATAGGCGATCGGCGTGAACCCCCACAACGCGCGGTAGTAGTGGGCCGCCTGGCGCGCGTTGCCGACCCAGAACTCGACGTGGTCAAGGCCCTTGAGCGGCAGGAAGTCCTGCGCCTGGGCGTAGGCGTCCTTGTTGATGTGGGCGCCACTCTGGTTGGCGGCCCCGCGCTCGAGCGTTTCCGTCATGACGGCATCTCCTCTGGATCTGCCTGTGAAGGCGCCCATCCTACGCCGGCCCGAACCTGGGCGGCCCCATCGACCACCCGGCTGGGCGGGCTGTGGCGACCGGTCTCGGCCAGCAACACGGCGCCGATCACGCATGCCCCGCCCAGCAGCTGGATGCTGGTCAGCGACTCGCCGAAGAGGAGCGTCGCGAGCACGATGGTGTAGACCGGCTCGATCGTGCTGACGAGGGCCGCCCGGGCGGCGCCGATGCGCCGGGCCCCGGCATAGAACGCCTGCACAGCGACCGCCGTCGAGACGAGGCCCACGCCGATCAACCCGAACCAGGCCGCGCTCGGCACGCGGTCAGGCGTGACGGGCACGCCGCCGAGCACGCCCACCACCGCGTAGACGGTCAGGGCACCGGTCATCATGAGGGCCGCCGCCGGGGCGGGGTCCGTCTCCTCGACCGCCTTCATGGCCTCCGGCGGCGCGGGATCGCGCGGTGTTCGTCGCTCGCCGCCCAGCCGCGCCGAGAGCACGATCCACACGGCGTAGATGACCGCCGAGGCGAGGGCCAGGGCGACGCCGCCCAGCGGCGGGGCGTGCGAGGCATCGATGCCGCCCACCGCCAGGACGACGCCCACCACCGCGAGGACCAGCGCGATCCACGGGCGGCGTCCCACCAGCGGATGGCCGAAACGCAGCGCCATCACGGCGACCAGGACGGGGTAGATGTAGACGATCAGCGCGGCCAGCGACGCCGAGATGGTCTCGAGCGAGGCGAAGTAGGTGCTGCTGTTGCCGACGTAGAGGACCCCCAGGGCCACGGCCACCACCCGCTGGCGCCGGGACAGGCGTCGCAGCGACTGCCGCCGGCCGGCCTCTGCCAGCAGCCACGCCCACGAGGCCACGGCCGCGATCAGGAATCGCCAGTACAGGAGGGCCCGCCAATCGAGGCCCGCGGCGTAGACCGGCTTCGCGAACAGGGCACCGGAGCCGAAGGCGCACGCCGACACGACGATGAGCAGCAGGCCGACCGCCTGTGGACCGGCCAGACCGCCGAGGCGAGGGCCGGTGGCGAGCGACCCGGCCGGCTGGCTGTCCACCGGCCCGATGCTAGCAGCGCGACCCCGCCGCCGCTAACCCATCGGCTGCGCGGAGCCGGTTACCGGCCGGCCGTCCAGGCCCGGTCTAGCCGATGATCTCCAGGACGTGCCCGAAGACGTCGCGCGCGGAGACGATGCCGGTCGGTCGCCCGTCGCGGATCAGCGGGATGTGGCGGAACCCGCCCACGGCCATCTTGTGGATGGCCACGGCGATCGAATCGTCCTCGCGCAGCACGACCGGGTCGGGCGTCATCAACTCGCCCAGCGGCGCGTCCAGCGCGGCCGCGTTCATGCCCGCCACCTTGAGCAGGGCGTCACGCTCGGTGAAGATGCCCACCAGCCGATCGCCGTCGGTGACCAGGACCGACCCGACCCCGGCCTGCTGCATGGCCGCCACGGCCTCGCGCGCCGGGGCCGTCCGCGGCAGGAGGATCGGGTCGCGGTGCTCCAGGTCGCCCAGCTGGTCAACGACCAGGCGCCGCTCGAGGGGCGTCTCGGGCGTCGGCAGGTCGGCGGCGCGCAGGTCGGCGCCGCAGTTCTCGCATTCGTCCGAGCCCTCGATATTGTCGACGTGACAGACCGGGCAGATCATTCGACCGTCCATGCCTCGCCGCTGCGCAGCAGGCGGGACAGGTCGCCCTCGCCACGTTGCGCGACGGCCTGCTCGATCTGCCCCGTCAGCAGCTCATCGTGCGTCGGTCGCGCCACGCTGCGGAAGACGCCGACCGGGACCGGATAGTCCGGCCACCACATGCGCGAGAGCATGAAGGCCAGGTAGGGATCCTCCGCCGTCTCGTCGTGGACCAGCAGGTCCGCCTCGGTGATGCCGTCGCCCAGACGGACCACCTCGGGGTGCAGGCCGCGCAGGCGGATGCCCTGGTCCCGATCCTTGCCGAAGATCATGGGCTGGCCATGCTGCAGCAGCAGCATCCGGTCCTCGCGGACCTCGCGGTCGGTGAAGTCGCGATAGGCACCGTCGTTGAAGATGTTGCAGTTCTGGAGGACTTCCACGAAGGCCGATCCATGATGGCGGCCGGCTCGTTCGAGGGTCGCCTGGAGGTGCTCGGTGTGCGTGTCGACCGAGCGCGCCACGAAGGTCGCCTCGGCGGCCAGGGCGATCGAGAGCGGGATGACAGGATGGTCGATCGTGCCGTCAGGGCTCGACTTGGTGCGTTTGCCCATCTCCGAGGTCGGAGAGGCCTGGCCCTTGGTCAACCCGTAGATGCGGTTGTTGAACATGATCAGCTTGAAGTCCACGTTGCGGCGCATCGAGTGCAGCACGTGGTTGCCGCCGATGCTGAGCGCGTCGCCGTCGCCCGTGATGACCCACACCATCAGGTCGGGGCGGGCCAGCTTGAGGCCCGTGGCCAGGGTCGGCGCCCGCCCGTGGATGCTGTGGAAGCCGTACGTGTTCATGTAGTAGGGCAGCCGGCCGCTGCAGCCGATGCCCGAGATGAAGACGATCTTCTCGCGCGGGTAGCCGAAGTCGGGCATCGTCTTCTGGGTCTGGGCCAGGATGGAATAGTCGCCACAGCCGGGGCACCAGCGCACTTCCTGATCGGACACGAAGTCCTTGCGCGTGAGCTGGATGATGGCCGCGTTCTCCGCGCTGAGGCCCTCGAGCTCGTTCATCGGGCGGGCAGGAGGCGCCGCGCCTCCGCCTCGATCTCGCTGATCTTGAAGGGCTTGCCGCGCACCTTGTCGTAGCCCTCCGCGTCGACCAGGTAACGCGCCCGGATGAGCAGCCGCAGCTGGCCCAGGTTGATCTCCGGGATGAGCACGCGGCGGTACGCGGCGAGCACTTCACCGGTGTTGTGCGGGAACGGGTTGAGGTGGCGCAGGTGGGCGTGCGCGACCTGATGGCCCTCGGCCTGCAGGCGCGTCACGGCCGACCGGATGGCGCCGTACGTCGAGCCCCAACCCAGGATGAGCAGGTCGCCCTCGGGCGGTCCGAGGACCTCCAGTGGGGGGATCGAATCGGCCACCCGGGCCACCTTCTCCTGGCGCAGCAGCTGCATGCGATGGTGATTGTCCGGGTCGTAGCTCACGTTGCCGCTGATGTCGGCCTTCTCCAGCCCACCGATGCGGTGCTCGAGGCCGGGCGTGCCCGGCACGGCCCAGGGTCGCGCCAGGGTCAGCGGGTCGCGATCGTAGGGGTGGAAGCCGTGGCCGTCCGTAGCGTTGCCGACGCTGATGTCGGGCAGGTCGGCGAGGTCGGGGATGCGCCATGGCTCGGCGCCGGTGGCCAGGAACGCGTCGGACAGGTAGATGACCGGGGTCATGTAGCGCAACGCGATGCGCCACGCCTCGATGGCCATGTCGAAGCACTCCGAGGGTGTAGCCGGGGCGACGACCGGGATGGGCGAGTCGCTGTTGCGTCCGAACATGACCTGCAGCAGGTCGCCCTGCTCGGTCTTGGTGGGCATGCCCGTCGACGGTCCGGCCCGCTGCACATCCACGATGACGAGTGGCAGCTCGACCATCACGGCCAGGTTGATGGCCTCGCTCTTGAGGGCGATGCCGGGACCGGAGGTGCCGGTCAGGCCCAGGGCCCCGCCGTAGCTGGCGCCGATGGCCGCGCCGATGGCCGCGATCTCATCCTCCGCCTGGAACGTCTTGACGCCGAAGTTCTTGTAGGTCGACAGCGCATGCAGGATGTCGCTGGCCGGCGTGATGGGGTAGCTGCCGTAGACCAGGGGTCGGCGAGCGAGGCGGGACGCGGCGACGAACCCCAGCGCGGTGGCCTCATTGCCGGTCACGTTGCGGTATGTGCCGCGCGCGAGCCTGGCCGGCGCGACGCGGTAGTGGGTGTGGAACATCTCGGTCGTCTCGCCGAAGGCATAGCCGGCCTTGAGCGCCCGCTTGTTGGCCTCCGCGAAGATGGGCCGCTTGGCGAACTTCTCTTCGATCCACTCGAGCGTCGGGTCCATGCTCCGCTCGTAGAGCCAGAACATCATGCCCAGGGCGAAGAAGTTCTTGGTCAGGTCGACCTGCTTGGCGGTC
>JBIOID010000031.1:0-12429 GCA_044449585.1 Candidatus Limnocylindrales bacterium | reverse complement strand
GGCACGTCCACCTTCTACCTCGCCCAGATCGGCGCGAAGTACGCGGGCAAGACGCTGCAGATCAACCTGTTCGACGTGGGCGACACGGCTGGCAACACGTACCTCAAGCTCAAGTCGCCGGACGGCGGCAGCCAGTCCTACGCCTCGTTCACCTACACGTCGGCGTCCCTGGAGGGCACGGCGGGCCCGAGTGGCAGCATCAGCGGTGGCTCGTCGGGGCTCCAGGCGACGAGTTGCAGCGGCTCGTGCACGCAGCCCTTCAACGACAAGCTGATCACGATGACCGTGGCCCTGCCCGGCACGTATGGCAGCGGTGGCCTCTGGCAGAACGGCTGGTGGCAGGTCGAGTACGACGTGAGCAGCGGCAACGACACGACGACGTGGCAGGTCAACGTCCTCGGCAACCCCGTGCACCTTGTCGTGCCCTGACCCTGTCGCAACAACACCCCGACCACAGCGGCTGAGGAGCGCCGATAGCTACAGCCCGAGGTGGCCCAGCTCGAGCTGCGCGAGCAGACTCGTCGGCGACATGCTCGGGGTGACCCGCTGGCGGGGCACGACGAAGCGTTCGCTCCAGGCCGCCCCGGTGCCCGGCGTCGTGGTGACGGCGAGGCCGAAGCCGAGCTGCGCGAGCGCGTCCTCGACGGCGGGAGAGAATCGGCCGGAGGGATAGGAGAACGTCACGGGCGCTTGGCCGACCACCTGCGCGATGCGCGCCGAGGCAGCCGCGATCTCGTAACGCTGGCGGACCGGGTCGAGCCGCGGCAACGCGAGGTGGTCGAGCGTGTGGTCGCCGATCTCCATGCCGGCTGCCACCAACGCCTCCAAGTCCGCTGCACCGAGAAAGCCTGGTCGCCCGATGCGTCCCCCGATGACGTAGTAGGTGGCGCTGTACCCGAACCGCTGCAGGATCGGCAGCGCCTGGGTGGCACCATCCGACCAACCGTCATCGAGGGTGATCACGAACGTGCGCGGTGGCAGCGGGTGGCCGTGTTGCAGGGCCTCCGCCAATCGAGCGGCCGTGCATGTCCGCCAGCCGACCGCGTGGAGCAGCTCGAGCTGAGCCGCGAACAGGGGCGGCGGGACCACAAGACCGGGCAGCGAGTCGCCGGCGTGTGTGGGCTCCACGACCCGGTGGTACATCAGCACCGGGACGCGTAGCCCGAAGCCGGCCGGGGGCTGGATCCCGGGCGTGGGCACCGGCCAGCGGGCGGCCTCGGCCATGGACGGGGCAGACGGCAGGGCCGCGGGGGCCTCGATCGGTGCGACCGTGGGCACGGGAGTCGGGGTGGTCGCGGCTGACAGCGGTGGCCTTTCCAGACCCGGCGTGCGGCGCATGGTCGTGACGGGTCGCTGGCCCGCCAGTAGATCCGCGACCGCCCCGGCGCTCGTCAGGGCCCCCAGCACCAGGAGTCCGCGCTTGAGGAACTGCCGTCGATCGAGGGGTGCCACGGAAGGCGGAGGATACCCGGCGGTGCCTGGCGGCGCTTCGCTGGTCAGCGCGATCCCCTCCAACATCCCGGCGCCACCCGACTCGCTGTGCTAGGTTCGCGGGCATGTTCACCGACGCGTTCGTGAACCTTTACACCCACGATATCGCGGCCAGCCTCAGGTTCTACCGAGACCTGTTCGGATTCGAGGAGCGTCGGGCCACGCGACGATGACCGAGCGCACGACGATCAACGAGCTGCTGGCGGCGGCCCGCGCGCGCATCGATCGCTTCGAACCGGCCCAGGCGCAGGCCGCCGTCCGGGCCGGCGCTTTGCTGATCGACACCCGGGACGCCGATCACCGTCGGGCGACGGGCACGATCGCCGGCGCCGTCCACGTGCCCCTGTCGGTCCTGTTCTGGCGGCTCGACCCCGGCTCGGGCTTCGACGATCCTGCCCTGTCGGACCTCCGCCGACAGGTGATCCTCGTGTGCGCCCACGGCTACTCGTCGAGCCTGGCCGCAGCCACGCTGCGCGACCTCGGGTTCGATCGAGCGGGCGATGTCGTCGGCGGCTTCGAGGCCTGGGCGACCGCGGGCTTACCGGTGATGCCCGTCGTCGGGTGACCGTTCGCCGCCGCGCCAACGCTCGGCGTCTTCGCGAAGACGTGGCTGCCGTGAGCATGTGACCTTCGGCTCTGGACTGCGGACCGGACAAGGCGGAGCATCTCGACGACGTCGGATGAGGCTGTCGGCCTGGTCGTTCGCGTGCGCGTGGGCGGCTGTCGTGGCCACCTTGGGCGACCGCCTTGTCGGACGCAGGTGCCGTGCGGCGAGCCCGACACGGCCAACTCGGAGTTGGTCATGAGACAGTCAAACCGCGTCATCCTCGCCACGATCGTCGCCTCCACCCTGGTCGCGTCGCTCATCGGGTGCTCCGCCTCGTCGGGCACCTCCGGTCCCAACGGGACACCCGCCTCGGCAGGGCTGACGGCCGGCCCGGGTCACGCCCCGACCTCCGCCCGGCTCCTTGGTGGCCAGCCGATGACGTTGTGCACCGTCGGTGATGTCCCTGCGATCTGCGGGATGCTCCAGGTGCCCGAGGACCCGGCCAAGCCGGCCGGTCGGCAGGTCGGGCTCCACGTCGCCGTCGTGCCGACACTGGCCGCCGTTGCCGCGCCCGACCCGCTCTTCGCGCTCGCCGGCGGCCCCGGCGGCGCCGCATCCGAGCAGTTCGGTTGGCTGCCGGGCCGCTTCGCCGACATCCACGCCACGCGCGACATCGTGCTCGTCGACCAGCGCGGCACCGGGGGGTCGAACCCGCTGACGCTGCCCAACGTCCCGGACACGTCCGGGCTTTCAGCGGCCCAGGCGAGCGCGGCGCTGGTGGCATGGGCGAAGACCGCGCTGGCGGCACTGGATGCCGACCCGCGGACCTACACCAGCTCTGTCGCGGCGGACGACCTTGACGCGGTGCGCGCCGCGCTGGGCTACGACCGCATCGACCTCTACGGACCGTCCTACGGCGGCACGCTCGCCCAGTACTACCTGCGCCAGTTCTCGCAGCACGTTCGCGTGGCGGTGCTCGATGGGTCCACGCCGCTCGACGTGCCGCTCTTCGAGCGGGTCGCGCCGAATAGCCAGCACGCGCTTGACCTGGTCCTCCAACGCTGTGCCGCCGATGCCGCCTGCCATGCCGCCTACCCGAACCCCGCGGGGGAACTGGCCCACCTGCTAAGTCAGCTCGCGCGCCCTATCACCACGAATATCAAGGATCCCGTGACCGGCGCATCGGCAGTCATCGACAAGGTCACGGTGGAGTTGGGGATCCACCAGGCGTTGCTGACCTCCGCGACGGCCGCGCTCCTGCCCCAGGCCATCCACCTGGCTGACACGGGGCGCTGGGACCTCGTGGCCGAGCTGATGGCCACGCCGTCGGAAAGCGCACCGAACCTGCTCATGGCACAGCTGATCCGCTGTTCCGAGTCCTGGGCCCGCTTCGACCCGGCGATTACCACCAACCTCGGCGCAGGGAGCTATGTCCTCGATGCCGAACTCGACATCGCGCAGGCCCGGGCGGCTGTCTGCCGGGTGTTGCCCCGGGGCGAGGTGCCGGCCGACGACGCCGCACCCGTCCGTGCCGCGATACCGGTGCTCTGGGTGGTCGGCGACGCCGACCCTCAGGACCCGCCCGCGAACCTGGCGGCAGTGCCGTCGCAACTCACCGACAGCCGCATCGTCGTAGTGCCCGGGCAGGGCCATACGGTCGGCCATCTGGGCTGTATGCCATCGATCATCGGGGCGTTCGTCGTGGCCGGTAGCGCGGCGGCCCTGGACACATCGTGCGTCGAGTACGACGGCGTGCCGACGCCCACCTTCGCCGTGCCCTGACGTCGCCGCCGGACCGCGCACCGCGCCTTCGAACGCGCATACTCCTGGCCCTCAGGCGGTCGGTGTCCCAGCCGTCGTGCGAAATCTGCACTTGTGGAACGGCCGAGGTGCGCGAGACTGGGATGATGCGCTACCAGCAGATCTGCCCCGTCTCACTGGCCAGCGAGGTGCTCGCCGAGCGCTGGACGCCGCTCATCCTGCGCGAGATCGTGCTGTTCGACCGCCACCACTTCAGCGAGATCCAGCACGGTGTCGGGCGGATCTCGCAGAGCCTGCTCTCGACCCGGCTCCAGACGCTCGAGACGGCCGGCGTCATCGAGCGGCGCCCCAACCCGCATGGCCGCGGCTCGGAGTACCACCCCACCCGCGCCGGGCGAGAACTCGAGACGGTGCTCAACGAGCTGGGCATTTGGGCGCAGCACTGGATCGAGCTGCGCCAGGAGGATTGTGACCCGGCCTACCTGATGCAGACGCTCCACGCCGTCCTGCGCCTGGACCGCCTGCCCACGACGCCGCTGACCGTGCGCTTCGAGTTCACCGAACAGCCCAAGATCTACTGGCTGGTGCTCGGTGGCGAGCAGCCCGAGCTGTGCTTCAACGATCCCGGCCGCGACGCGGAGCTGGTGGTCACGGCCGATGAACAGGCCCTCGGCGGGGTGCTGCTCGGCCGCCTGGCTTTCGCCGCAGCCGTCGAGCGTGGCGACATCCGCTTCGACGGTCCGCCTGCGCTCATACGCGCCTTCCCGACCTGGCTCGGCCTCACCCGCTTCGCGAAGTACGCGGCGAGAGCACCGCGGGCCAGGGCGGCAGCGGGACCGACATGAGAGCGCGAGCGGCCCTTCAGGCGCCCTGCGCTCGGGTCGGCCACCGGAGGTTGGATGAACCATGGCCGGCCAGTTGACCAATCAGGCGGTCGTGGAGCGGTACACGGCTGCCTCGGCAAGAGGTGACCTGGCGGCGATGGAGGCGTTGCGCCACGCCGACTGGGCAGTGGTCTGGCCGCAATCGGGCGAGCGGGTGCGGGGCGATGAGCACTTCGCCGCGATCGTCGCGAACTACCCCGGGGGGCGCCCAAGCGTGGAGATCGAGCGGATCGTGGGCAGCGAAGATCGCTGGCTCGTGACGCCCAGCAACACCGTGCTACGCGTCGCCGGCAGCGGCGACTTCTGGTCGAGCGAGTGGTCGATGGTCTACCCGGACGGTCAGGCCTATCACGTCGTCGACCTCCTCGAACTGCGCGACGGGCGAGTCCACCGGGAGACGGTCTACTGGGCGGCGCCGTTCACGGCACCGGCGTGGCGGCAAGCCTACGTCGAGTCGCCTCGGCCGGCGGATTGAACGCTTGCCTGCCACATCCCGACCCGTCCGCATCGGTGATGGCCCGCTGTCGGTGGCCGACGTGGTTCGGGTCGCGGACGGCGCCGCGGTCGAGCTGACCGAGGCGGGACGAGGGCGGATCCGGGCGGCCCGGGACGTGGTCGACCGGCTCGTAGCGGGTGATGCGCTGATCTACGGCCTCAACACCGGGCTCGGACACCTGCGCGACACGCGGGTCCCGCTCGACGCGCTCCGTGCGTTCCAGGAAGCCATCGTCGTAAGCCATGACGGTGGGGTCGGGCCGCCGCTGCCGACCCGGATCGTGCGAGCAGCGATGCTCGTCCGTGTGGCGGGGATCGCGGCTGGCGGTGCGGGTGCGAGCCCGGTGATCGCGCAGACCCTCGTGGCCATGCTGAACCGGGGGGTGCACCCGGTCGTCCCCACCGTCGGCTCGGTTGGTGCGGCGGACCTCATGCACATGGCCGCCGTCGGTGTGGTGGCCACCGGGCTCGGCGGGCGCGCCGAGTTCGGAGGGAAGCTGATGGCCGGCCCTGAGGCGCTGCGTCGTGCCGCGATCGAGCCGGCGCGCATGGAGCCCAAGGATGGCCTGGCGCTCATCTCGGCGAACGGTGTGGCCATCGGCCATGCTGCCTTGGTGGCCGCGAGGGCGGGCGAGTCTGCCACCGCGGCGGACGTCGCGATGGCGGTGTCGCTCGAGGCGGTCCGTGGCAACCCCTCGATCGTCGACCCGGTCGTCGTTGCGGCCAAGCCGGTGGCGGGCCAAGCCGCCGTGGCCGACCACATCCGGGCGTTGCTGGCGGGCAGTGAGCCGGGCGAGTGGACGGGCGCCGGCTCGGTCCAGGATCCCCTGTCATTCCGGGTCGCACCGCAGGTCCACGGGGCCTTCCGCGAGTTCGTGTCGTTCTTCAGACACGCCGTCGAGGTCGAGCTCGCGGCCAGCGATGACAATCCGTATGTCTCGATCGAGGACAGGCGCCTGATCAGCAACGGCAACTTCCACCCGATGGCGCTGGCCCTCACGGCCGACGCCACGCGGCCCGCGACGGCCCACGTGGGCCTGCTGTCCGACCGCCGCATGAGCCACCTCTGGTCGAGCATTTGGCAGGACTCCGCGCTCGAGACCGCTGACGGGCTGCGGCGCTCCGCCGTCGACGGCGGGCTCCTGCTGCGCTATGCGGCAGCGGCGCTGTACACGGAACTTCGAGCGCTCGCGGGGCCGGTCACGCTCGATGTGCCACCCCTCGATCTGGGGGTCGAGGACCATGCCACGAACGCGCCGTTCGCGGTGCGGCGGACAGACGAGGCGCTCGATCGGCTCGACGATCTACTAACTATCGAGTTACTGCTCGCATACCGGGTGATCCGGCGCGGAGACAGGCCAGGACGTCTCGGATCCGGCGTGGCCGCGGCGCTGGACGAGCTCGCTCGGGTCCTCGCTGACCACGAGCCTCGCGCTTCGGGTGCCGACGTGCACGCCGCGGTCCGGGATGCACTCCACGGCCGCATCGTGGCCGCGGCCGACGCCGCCCTCGATCGGTGAATGCGGAGACCCTCCGGGGTCGAGCCCGCGGGTCGCCCGGCGGGCTGCTCTGGGTGGCCGTGCTCGCATCCTTCACCGCGAACGTCGACCTCAGCATCGTCAACCTGGCCTTACCCACACTCGGGCGAGCCTTTGATCTCAGCCAGACGCAACTCGCTTGGGCGGTCGTCGCCTACGTCCTGCCCTACGCGGTCTCGATCCTCGCCGTCGGTCGGTTGGGTGATCGCTTCGGCTATGGTCGCGTGCTGGTCGTCGCAGGTCTCCTCTTCGCACTCGGCTCGCTCGTCGCATCGACGGCGGGTGCCTACCCGCAATTGCTCGCCGGCCGGGTCGTGCAGGGGTTCGGTGGGAGCGGTCTGCTGACCATCGGCCTGGCCCTCGTGTCGGCGAACTTCACGGGTGCAGCCCGTAGCCGCGGGCTGGGCTACTACTTCGCCGCTGGGGCCACGGCGGCCGTGGTCGGCCCCCTGGTCGGCGGCGTCCTGGCCTCGACGGCCGGCTGGCCGGCCATCTTCTGGATCCAGATCCCACTCGCGATCGCGGTCTCAGCTCTGTGCCTCTTGTTCGTCCAGGAGCGCAGAGGAGCACGGCGCTCGCTCGACCTGCCGGGCCTTGCACTGGGCAGTCTGGCGTTGCTCGGGATCAACATCGCCCTGCTGCAGGCGGACACGTGGGGTTGGACCTCGCCACCCATCGTCGGCGCGTGGGTCGTTGCCGTCCTGGCGATCGGCCTGTTCGTGGTGCGCGAGCGCACCGCCGCCGAGCCGGCGGTGCGCCTGGCCGTCTTCCGCAGCCGTATCTACGTGGCCTCGGTCCTCGTCGGCGGCGCGGCCTGGTTCGGGATCCTGTCAGGCACCATCCAGCTGGCGATCTACCTGCAGGTCGTGCGGGGGCTCACACCCGTCGAGGCCGCCCTGGTGCTGACGCCGTGGCCGCTCATCGCGGGGCTCCTCTTCACCCGCGCGGGCGGGATCGTGGCGCGCGTCGGGCCCGAACGAGCCATGCTCGTGAGTCTTGCGCTGGCGACCGTCGCGGCCGGCATGATGGTCCTGTTCGACGCCACGACGCCGCTGCTGATCGTATCGCTCGTGGCGGCCCTGGGCGGCGCGCCCATCGCGATCGGGGTGACTGCCAGCACGGTGTGTGCGCTTGCGGAGTTCCCGCCCGCCGAGGCGGGCATCGCGTCGGGTGTCTTCAACAGCCTGCGCCAGGTGGGTTCGGCGTTCGGCGTCGCCATCCCCGCGGCGGCCTTTGCGCTGGCGGCGGGGCCGGCCATCTCCGGCGTGGACGCCGTGTCGGGCTCGACGGCCGCCTTCGCCAGCCGGCTGCTCGTCTTCGCCGGGATCCTCCTCGCCGCGTGGCTCATCCTGCCTCGCGAGCACCGCGTGACGGTCGTCGCCGGTGTTGAACCTCCTCAATGGTAGAGCGTGCGGCGGCATGTTCGGTGGCCCCGGCGAAGGGTGGCTCGTCTCTCCTTGGCGTACGGGGTAAGCGCCTGAGACCTGCTTGGCAGCTTCTCCGGCGGAGGCCCCGGCAACCGGATGAGGGCGCCTGTCGGTGGGGCGATAGTACCCACACGTAGCGACGAAGCCGCGCTCGCTACCGCTCCAGGACGCGCTTGAGGTTGTCCAGGTTCTTGACCTCGGCGTCCATCGTCTTCTGGACGGTGCCACCCATCAGGAGCTTGGACAGGCCTGTCAGCTGGACATCGAGGGCGAAGGTAAGGCGCGTCCCGCCGTCCACGGCCCCGAGGTCGTAGCGCCCGTGGGGGCGGGCCGGCCCGCTGGTGGTCCGGAACTCGAGCCGTCGGTCAGGCTCGAAGACCGTGATCTCATAGTCGGCGGCCACCCGCCGACCCATCGGTCCCTTGACGCCTTGGGCGTAACGCGCGCCGACCCCATCCCCGCCGATGCGCTTGATGTCCAGGACGCCGGGGCGCCATTGGAGACACTTCTCGCCGTCGGCGACGAAGGCAAAGACCGCTTCGACGGGGCGGTCGATGGTCACGGTGTAGCTCGCCTGCGGCATGGGGACCTCCTGGGCTCAGCCTCGTCGGCCATTCGGCGCGGTCGCGCAGAGACGCTACACCATCAGGCGCAGGACCCAGCTTGACGAGGCCACCGCTGCATGCGCCCCGCTCCATCGGTTGGTCATGCGCGCACCTCCGCCTACCGGCCAGTGGTGGCGCCCGTGGTCACCCGTAACTCGCCCGCAGCGGCACCGTGATCCGCCGTAGCAGCCAGCGGGCTGTTCCCCGCGCCGCCATGCCGAGCAGCACCGCATCGGCCATCTGACCCAGCCATCCGCCGGGCGGCGCGTAGTCACACCGTCGATCGCTGCCCAGGGCGATGGGTGACTCGTTTCGCGGCGGCGACGGTGCTAGTATCTTGATGATATCACTATGACATCAGGAGGGACCATGATCCAGGAACGAGCCGGTCGGACTCTTCCCGGGTACCCGGTGCTGTTCGGATTGCTCGGCATCACGCTGGTGCTCGTCGTCGCCCTCGTGTTCGACGTGGTCGACATCGGACAGTTCGGGCCGGCCGGCAAGCTCGGTCTGTCGGTGCTCGTGGTCGCCCTCCTCCTGGGCTACGCCGGCCTGATGGCCGTGAATCCCAATGAGGCCCGTGCCCTCGTCCTGTTCGGCCGCTACAACGGGAGTGTCAAGCAGCAGGGCTTCTGGTGGGTCAACCCGTTCACCAAGCGGCGGCGCATCTCGATCAAGGTCCGCAACTTCGAGAGCCAGAAGCTCAAGGTCAACGACCACGACGGCAACCCGATCGAGATCGCCGCGGTCGTGGTCTGGCGCGTCGCGGACACGGCTGAGGCGTTGTTCGAGGTCGACGATTACGAGCAGTTCCTGAAGGTCCAGACGGAAGCCGCGATCCGGACCCTGACGACGGCCTATCCCTACGAGCCACACCTGGCCGAGCTGTCGCTCCGAGGCAATCCCCACGAGGTCGGCGAGCAACTGCAGACGGAGGTCCAGAGTCGCCTGCAGAAGGCCGGCCTCGAGGTGATGGACACCCGCATCAGCCACCTCGCCTACGCGCCGGAGATCGCCAACGCGATGCTCCGCAGGCAACAGGCGAGCGCCGTCATCGACGCGCGGACCCGGATCGTCGAGGGCGCGGTCAGCATGGTCGAGATGGCGCTCGACCAGCTGTCGCGCCGGCAGATCGTCGACCTCGACGAGGAGCGCAAGGCGGCGATGGTGAGCAACCTGCTGGTGGTGTTGTGCAGCGAGCACGAGACCCAGCCGGTCGTGAACACGGGCACCCTGTACCAGTAGCCGGGAACTGCACCGTGACCGCGGAACGCAAGCCCTTCCTGCTGCGGCTCGACTCGGCCACGATGGGGGCCCTGCGCGCCTGGGCCGGGGACGACCTGCGGAGCCTCAACGGACAGATCGAGTACCTGCTCCGGCGAGCGCTGCGCGAGGCGGGTCGGCTGCCCGCACCGAAGTCGGCTCGGCAGGCGACCGGGGCAACCAGCGACGCGCCAGACAGACGCGACGCGGCAGCCGTGCCGGCCTTGCCGACGCGGAGGGACCGCACGTGACCCTGGAGCATCCATCACAGCTCGAGGTCGACGGGATCTCGAAGCGGTACGGGCAGACGGTCGCCGTCGACGACCTCACCTTCGAGATCCACGCCGGCGAGCTGTTCGGTTTCGTGGGGCGCAACGGCGCCGGCAAGACGACCACGATGCGCATCGTGCTGGGCGTGCTTACTCCTGATGCCGGCGTGGTGCGCTGGCTGGGCGTACCGCTGACCTTCGAGACCCGGCGCCGCATCGGGTACATGCCCGAGGAGCGCGGCCTGTATCCCAAGATGCGCGTGGCGGACCAGGTGGCGTACCTGGGCGAGCTCCATGGCATGATGGGCGTGGAGGCCCGTGAGGCGAGCGTGCACTGGGTGGAGCGCTTCGGCCTGACCGAGCGGCGAGACGCGGAGCTCCAGGCCCTCAGCCTCGGCAACCAGCAGCGGGTCCAGCTCGCCGCGGCGCTCGTCTTCGGACCCGCCATGCTGGTCCTGGACGAACCGTTCGCCGGGCTCGACCCGGTCGCCGTCGACGTGATGAGCGCCGTCCTGCGGGAGCAGGCCGATGCCGGCCTCCCGGTCATCTTCTCGAGCCACGAGCTCGAGCTCGTCGAGCGGCTGTGCGACCGGGTGGGCATCATCGATCACGGCAAGATGCTGGCGTGCGGCACGGTCGGGGAGCTTCGGGCGGGAGGACGCGAGCGCCGCTGGGTCGACGTGCCCGGGGCACCCGGTGACTGGGAGGCCGGCGTGCCGGGCGTCCGGCTCGTGCAGACCGACGGCTCCAGGCGGCTGTTCGAGCTCGACCAGGGCGTCGACGATCAGGCGCTGCTCCAGGTGGCGCTGGCAACTGGACCCGTGCGTGAGTTCGAGCGCGTCGAGCCCAGCCTCGGCGAACTCTTCCGGACCGTCATCGGGGAGGCAGGGGCGTGAGCGCGCGATCGTGGCGTCTGGGCGGAACGCGTGGCCTGCCGATCACCGTCCTCGTCGCCCGCCGTGAGGTCCGCGTGCGCCTGCGCTCGCGCGTCTTCATGGGCGGCACCATCGTGATGACCGCCCTCGTCGTGATCGGCATCGTGGCAGCGGCGCTGCTCGCCGGCAGGACCACGCCGGTGCGGGTCGGCTTCAGCGGCGGGGCGCAGGCGCTCGAGCCAACGTTCACCGCGTCGGCCGCCGCCCTGGGCGCGAACGTGACGGCCAGCGATATCGCCGACGTCACCGTCGGGGAGGCGCAGGTCACGGCGGGCACGCTCGACGTGCTCGTAACGGGGTCGGCGACCGCGCCGACGGCCGTGGCGAAGGCTGCGATCGCATCGAACGTCGAGACCGCCCTGTCCCTGGCCGCGGAGGCCGCACGCCTCTCCGACGCCGGCCTCTCACCGGCGGCGGTGGCCTCGGCGATGGCCCTGGTCCCGGTCCAGCTGCTGCAGCCCCCCGATCGCAAGGACACCGAGAACGTGTTCGCCAGCCTGGCCCTCGGCATCCTGCTCTGGATCGCGCTCGGCCAGTACGGGACCATGGTGGCTCAGGGCGTGGTCGAGGAGAAGGCGACGCGGATCATGGAGATCCTGCTCGCCACGATCCAGCCAAGCCGCCTGCTCGCGGGCAAGGTCATCGGGATCGGCCTCGTCGGTCTCCTGCAGCTCACGATCGTGGGCGCCGCCGCGCTCGTCGCTGTCCGCGTGACCGATGTCGCCACCATCCCGGCCCTCGGCGTGACCTCCATCCTGGGCGACATCTCGTGGTTCCTGCTCGGCTTCCTCTTCTACGCCACTGCCTATGCCGCGGTCGCCTCGCTTGTCTCGCGCCAGGAGGAGGTCCAGAGCGCCGTCGCCCCGATCGGGATCCTCCAGATCGCGGGGTACCTGCTCATGTACGTCACGCTGGCGAATCCGACGAGCCCCCTGGTCATCGTGTGCTCGATGCTGCCGCCGTTCGCCCCCATCCTCATGGCGGTGCGGATGGCGGCCAGCGACGTGCCGTTCTGGCAGGTCGGCCTGGCGGTCGCCCTGATCGTGGCATCCATCGGCGGCCTGACCTGGCTTGCCGGCCGGGTCTACGCCAACGCGGCCCTCCGCCTCGGCACACGGGTGCGGTTCATGGATGCCTTCCGTGGGTCGCGCGCGTGGGTAGGTCCAGCATGTCCGGGCCCTGTCGGGCCACAACGATCGGAGGAGGGGTCAGAT
>JBIOID010000030.1:0-12868 GCA_044449585.1 Candidatus Limnocylindrales bacterium | reverse complement strand
TAGCGCAGGTCGGCGCGGTAACCGGAGCAGGCGCCGCCGTGGCCGTAGCTGGGGAAGGTATCGATGGCCAGGGCCTGCGTGCCCAGCCCGTAGTCGAACGCCGGGTGGTAGGACGCTGAGATGGCCGTGTCCTCCATGGCCACCAGCGATCCCGGCTGGAGCAACCGCCCGCCGTAGAGCTGGAGTCCCCAACGGGCCAGGTCGGAGGACGTGCTGACCATCGACCCGGCGGAGCCCAGGGCGGTCGCCAGCGACGTGAAGGGCAGGTAGCCGGACCCGTCACCCAGGTCGCGATAGACCACCTTGGCCCCCGCGACGCGCTGGTAGGGATGGGCGAGCGGTCCCAGGTCGGGCGCGGGCGCCGCCAGGGTCCCGGCCTGAAGCGCGGTCGCGCGCAGGCCGAGCGGCGCCAGGAAGCTGGCGCCCAGCTCATCGCCCAGAGGGCGGCCGGTGGCCGCCTCGACGACCTCACCGAGCAGCAGGAAGTTGGTGTTGGAGTAGCTCCAACCCTTCCCCGGCGGGAACACCGCCTTGCCCACGAACGGCAGCAGCGCGGCGGGCAGCCAGGTCCGCCGTGGCGCCGCTCCGAGTTCGCCGAGCAGCTTGCCGTTGGCGAAGTAGTCGGCGATGCCGCTCGTGTGCGACAACAGCTCACGCAACGTGATGTGCGCCGCGTTGGGGTACCGCGGCAGCCATCGGCTGAGTGGATCGTCCAGCTGCATCGCGCCCGACTCGACCAGGCGCATCACGTCGGCCGCCACGAAGGTCTTGGTGATGCTGCCCACGTCGAAGACGTCGGCCGTGGTCATGAGCCGGCCGGTGCGCTGATCGGCGATGCCGGCCGCACCGCTCCACGTCTCGCCATCGGCTAGCGCGATGGTGGCCTGCACGCCTGGCAGGTG
Source organism: Candidatus Limnocylindrales bacterium (assembly GCA_044449585.1). GTDB lineage: Bacteria > Chloroflexota > Limnocylindria > Limnocylindrales > CSP1-4 > DASPUH01. The sequence goes on along the minus strand of JBIOID010000030.1, from coordinate 11,966 downwards.
CAATCGCCGCACGGCCGAGGCGAGTTGCGCCTGGAGCGTCCCGTCGAGCCCCTTGAGCGAGGGCGTCGGGCCGCTCGGGGGCGTGTCGCCCGGCCCGCCCGCCGGGCTGCTCGGCGTCGGTGTCGCCGTCGGCGTCGGCGGGGTGACGGTCGGCGGCCCGGCCGCGGTCGGGGTGGGGAACGCGGAGCCGGAGGCGGTCGCCGATGCCGCCGGCACCACGGCGCCCGAGTCGGCCGGCTGGCTGCTGCCGCAGGCGCCGACCACCAGCGCCAGCAGCAGCGAGACCGCAGGGCGCCATCGGGGGCCGCGCGCCATCCCGTGCACGGGCCGCAGCCCAGTGGTCACGGCCCTACCAGGGCTCCCCGCTGGCCGGGTCGTGCTCGCCCGCAGGCCGGCCGCGGGCAGCCAGCTCACCGACGGCGGGGGTGGCCCGTCCGACGGCCGCGCGGCCGGCCGCCTCCAGGAGACCGCGCGCCCATCCGTCATCGGCCCCCGCCAGTTCGACCACGATGGCGCGCATCTCCGTGCCCTCCGTATAGGCGCCGTGCAGGACCTCCGCCGGCCACACGACCGCCTCACCGTGCATCACCCGCGCGCGTTCATCGCCGACCTGCACGAAGCCCCCGCCGCTGACCACGACGAACAGGCACGTGTTGGGGTTGTCGTGCGGCGTGACCATGGCATGGGCGCTGAAGGCCAGCTCGGCCACGCTGCCTCGCGCGTCCTGGTGGATGACCTGCGCGGAAACCCCGGTCGTGCCGGGCGGCCCGTCGGGTCGTCGGTGGCCGGGGCCGAAGCGTCGGATGTCCATGGCGGCGCGGCGCGCCTACGCCTAGCGCCGGCGACGCCGGCGGCGCGTCCGGATCGTCGCCTCGGGGCGCTTGTAGCGAGCCTGGCTGAAGAAGCGCGCCCGCCGCAGCTGCTGGTTGTAGCCCGCGATCTGCGGCGGCCAGTAGCGGAAGCGCACCCACACATAGCAGGCCACGCCGATGACCAGCGTGACCAGGACGAACATGAAGTACCACTGGAAGAGGGACATGATCAACAGCAGGCCGAAGGTCGTGAAGCCCGTCCAGAGGAGCCACTCCTGCATCGCCACCAGCGGCTCGAAGCGGTGCAACGCTCGCGTGCGGACGTTGTAGAGCACGATCTGGACGACCAGCAGGATGGCCGACGCCCAGACGATCGGCCAGAAGAGGTCGGGAAAGAGGTGCTGGTTGAACGGCTGGAGCAGGTAGTCCCAGGGGGCCAGGGTCACGCCGGATCGGTCCCTTCCGTGGGGGTACGGGGCGGGCTCGCCCACAGTCCCGGAGCGGCAGGATAGCAGGAGGGCCGTTGTTATACTCGACCACCCGACCCTCGGGTCCCCGCCCGCGCCGGCGCAGGCGCAAGTCAGTCACACGGAGGAGCCGAGTGCGAGCCCTGCTCTCGGTGGCCGATCGCGAAGGCCTGACGCCCTTCGCCTCGGAACTGCTCGGCCTAGGCATCGAGGTCTTCGCCACCGACGGCACCCGCGAGGCGCTCGCGGCGGACGGCGTGGAGGTCGCCTCGGTGGCGACCCTGACCGATATCCCGCCCCTGGCCGGCGGCCAGGTCAAGACGTTCCACCCGGCCATCTATGCGGGCATCCTGGCGCGCCGCGATCGACCCGAACAGCTGGCCGAGCTGGCCGACCACGGCATCGGGCTGATCGATCTGGTGGTCGTCAACCTGGCGCCGTTCGCCCCGCAGGTGGGGCAGGCGCTGGTGCCGCTCGACGAGGCGGTGGAACGCATCGAGGTGGGGGGCGCGGCCCTCCTCAGCGCCGCCGCCCGCAACTTCGCCGGGGCCACGCCCGTGAGCAGCCCGCAACACTACGCAGAGCTCCTGGCCGACCTGCGCGAACGTGGCCAGGTCTCGCCGGAGCTACGCCAGCGCCTGGCGGCCGACGCCTTCGCCACGGTCGCCGCCTACAACGCGGAGGTGGCCGCCTATCTCAGCCACATCAGCGGCATCCGCTTCCCATCGCGCCTGACGCTCGTGCTGGAGAAGCTCAGCGACCTGCCCTACGGCGAGAACCCCCATCAGCGCGGCGCCTTCTACCGGGAGACGAGCCACCGGGCCGGCACGGTCGCCGATGCCGTCCGGCTGCAGGGCAGCCCACCCACCTTCAACGACCTGCTCGACCAGGACGCAGCCCATCGGATCGCCAATGACTTCCCCGGTCCCACGGCGGTCATCGTCAAGCGCGCCAATCCGGTCGGTCTGGCCAGCAGTGACACGCTCAGCCAGGCCTACCAGCGGGCGCTCGATTGCGATCCCGTGAACGCCTTCGGGGCGACCCTGGGCGTCAACCGCTCGGTCGACGAGGAGACCGCCCGGGCCATCGTCGACACGCCGTTCGAGGGGGTCGTCGCGCCGGGGTTCGATGAGGCCGCCCTCACCCTGCTGGCCGACAAGCCGGAGCTGGCGCTCGTCCAGGTGCCCGGCACGCCGAGCGGCGGTCGGCCCGACTATGGCCTGGCCAACCTGGACTTCGTGCGCGTCGGGGGCGGGCTGCTGGTCGAGACGCTGGACCGGGACGAGGACGATCGCTCGCTCTTCCAGGTGGTGACGCGGCGGCGGCCGACCCTGGAAGAGCTGACCGACCTGATGTTCGGCTGGCGCGCCGTGCGCCACGTGCGCAGCAACGCCGTGGTCGTGGCCCGCAATGCTGCGCTGGTGGGCGTCGGGGCCGGGCAGGCGAGCCGCCTGGTGGCGGTGGAGATCGCACTGCATCGGGCCGGCGAGCGGGCCAAGCTCAGCTGCCTCGCCTCCGATGCCTACTTCCCCTTCGCCGACGCCATCCAGCTGGCCGCCGAACGGGGCGTCACGGCCATCATCCAGCCGGGTGGCTCACGTCGTGACGAGATGGCCGTCGAGGTGGCCGACCGCCACCACATGGCCATGGTCTTCACCGGTCGCCGCCACTTCCGACGCTAGGAGCGCCCCATGCCCGAGATGACCATGGAGTCGCGCATCGCGCTGGAGATGGTGCGCATCACAGAGGCGGCGGCCATCGACTCGGCCCGCTTCATGGGCCGCGGCGACAACGTGGCGGCCGACCACGCCGCGACCGAGGCGATGCGCCGCACCATGGACGAACTCGAGATGCGTGGCACGATCGTCATCGGGGAGGGCGAGCGCGACGCGGCGCCCATGCTCTTCATCGGCGAGCAGGTCGGGCAGGGGCTGGCCGATCAGCCCGAGATCGACATCGCCGTCGATCCGCTGGAGGGCACCAACCTGGTCGCGGGCGGCCAGGCCAACGCGATCACGGTGCTCGCCGCCTCCGAGCGGGGCGGCCTGCTGCATGCTCCTGACACCTATCTCGAGAAGCTGTGTGTGGGGCCCGTCGTGGCCGGCCATGTCGACCTGGGCGTGTCGCCCGGTGAGAACGTCGAGCGCATCGCCACGGCGCTGCGGCGGCGGCCCAATGACATCACGATCGTCATCCTGGACCGCCCGCGCCATGCCGCGCTCATCGAGGAGGTCCGCCTGGCCGGCGCCCGCATCAAGCTGATCAGCGACGGGGACCTGTCGGCTGCTATCAGCTGCGCCGTGTCGGGCACGGGCGTGCACGCCGTGATGGGCGTCGGCGGGGCCCCGGAAGGCGTCATCACCGCGGCCGCCCTGCGTTGCCTGGGCGGCGAGATGCAGGCGCGGTTCCGCTTCCGCAACGACGAGGAGCGCGCCCGGGCGGCGCGCATGGGCCATACCGACGAATCACGCATCCTGCACACCACCGACCTCGCGCCCGGCGACCACCTGGTCTTCAGCGCCACGGGCGTGACCGACGGCGACCTGCTCCACGGGGTGCGCTTCTTCGGCGGCGGCGCGCGGACTCACTCGCTGGTGATGGGCTACCAGACCAAGCAGGTCCGCTTCGTCGACACCGTCCACATGTTCGACCGCGAGCGCCCTCCGGCCGTCCGACTGTAGGGAGGCGCCCGTGCCCGGGGCAGGCGCGGCACCACAGGTGGGGCGCGGGGCGCCTAGACCGGGCTGGAGGGCCAGGCTGCCGGGGGCATGGCCGCGGGACCGTCGCTGGCCTCGGAGCATCGCCGCAGGACCGTCGCTGGCCTCCGAGCATCGCCGCGGGACGCGCGCCTTGTGATCAAGTCGCCGTCGGGCCGCCGCGTCGGGCGCATGACGATCGCAAGCCCCGGGCCCGGTAGTCGCCAGCGCCGGGCCCGGTAGTCGACAGCGCCGGGCCCGGTAGTCGCCAGCGCCGGGCCCGGTAGTCGCCTAGCTTCTCGCGGACTCGCCAACAGCCCGCTGAGGCGGTCGTGTCGTCCCCCGTGGTCAGGCGCAGCGCGTGGCAGCCTGACCAACGCTCACGACCCCCATCGGCGCGCCGTAGAGTCCGTGGCCGACTGAGCGACAACGCGGGGCCGCAGCAGGCCGCGACAGTCCGTGGGGGACTGGCGACGACGCGCCGCAGAGTCCGTGGCCGAGTGAGCGCCAACGCGGGGCCGCAGCGCGCCGTAGAGTCCGTGGCCGACTGAGCGACAACGCGGGGCCGCAGCAGGCCGCGACAGTCCGTGGGGGATTGGCCGACGACGCTGGGCCGGCCAGGCGATCCAGCAGCCGAGCGGGTGAGACTCCGGGCCGTCGGCTCAGCCGACTGGCGCCTCGACCCAGCGTCGTGCGGCCGGCTCCCATGTCCCCACCGCACGCGCGGCGTCGGCACCCTCCACGGCGACGCGCTCGTCACGCGCCGTGGCGATCGTCCGGTGCCAGCCGGGCGGCACCAGGCCGGGCGCCAGGTCGGCCAGGGGCGCGAGCACGAACAGGCGCTCCCCCGCTGAGGCATGCGGCACGTCCAGCCACTGGACCCCGGCCCGCCCGGGATCGGCGCTGCGGGCCGCGGCCACGCGCGCCACGTGGATCCGATGGCGGCCGAAGATGAGCAGGTCGAGGTCCAGCTCGCGTGGGCCCCAGCGACGCCGATGTTGCCGCCCGAACGCCCGCTCGAGGCCCTTGAGGGCGATCAGCAGGGCCGTCGCGCCGACTTCGGCCGTCGGACCGCGCGGGACGTCGAGGGCCACGGCGGCGTTGTAGAACGAGGGCTGGTCCGCGACGCCCACGGGACGGGTCAGATACGCGCGCGATACGCCGACCAGGTGCGCACCTGGCAGGGCCGCCAGCGCACACACGGCGCCCGCCAGCGTGCGCGGCGCATCGCCGACGTTGGCCCCCAGGCCGATGTACACGCGCACGACCGCTGGGCGGCTCAGGGCGATCTCCTCGCTAGACTCGGTCCGTGGGTGCCGTGAGGGTCATCATCTTCCACCCGCCGGAAGAGACGGTGGCGAGCGACCGGGGGGCCGTTCCCCTGACGACGTTGATGGCGCACGCCCGCGATCTGCTCGTCGAGCACCAGGCGACGCTCTTCCGGATGGCGGGCGCCGCCGCCGTCGATGTCGTGCGCACGCGCAGCTCGAGCTTCGGGACTGCGCTGGCGGGATATGCCCAGGAGGTCATCACCGCCCGCCGGGTCCGACCGTCGCGCGGCGGCTACCGACCGGATGGCGCCATCGTCCTCGGGGCCGGGGCCGTGCCCCTCCTCCGCGCGAGCGACGCCCGGCGCCTCGTGCTCATGGCCGCCTCGGGCATGCCTCGGGCCCTGACCAACAATCGCTACTCGTCCGACGTGTGCGCCCTTGGTGATCTCGACGTGCTGCGCGAGGTGCCCGCCCTGCCCGGCGACAACGCCCTGCCGCGCTGGTTGGCCGAGCACGCCGGGATGGTCGTCGACGAGCTGCCCGGCCGTGACCGGCTGGCGCTCGACCTCGATACCCCGCTCGACCTGGCCCTGCTGTCGTTGACCCACGGCCTGCCGCCCGGCCTGCGGCGGCTCGCCGCGTCCGAACGCCTGGCCGTGCCCCGGCTGGGCGAGCTGCGGGCGGTCATGGCGGATGGCACGCGCGAGCTGCTGGTGGCGGGCCGCGGCTCCGCCCGCGGTCTGGCCTGGCTGGAGCGGCACGCGGCCTGTCGCGTGCGCTTCCTGGTCGAGGAACGCGGCCTGCGCGCCTCGACCAACCTGGCCCAGGCCATCCCGACCGCGGACGCCCGTCCGCCGAGGACGACGCTCGGCCGCCTTCTGGAGGCTCGCGGTGGGCCAGCCAGCCTGGCCGCGACGGTGGGCGGGCTGGCGGACGGCGCGCTGCTCGACACGCGGGTCCTGCTGGCCGATCGGCTCGGGCCGGACGAGCGGACGTGGCCGATCGCGGAGGACCGCTACGCGAGCGACCTGCTGCGCCCGGCGGGCATCCGCGATGCGTGGCTGCGCGACCTGACGACGGCCGCCGCCACCGCCCCGCTACCCATCTTGCTGGGCGGTCACACGCTGGTCGGACCAGGCCTCCGGCTGCTGACCGGAGCCTGAGCCCGACCTCCCCGGGGCGGCAGCCTGACCGATCGCCAGCGGTAGAATGCACGGACGTGCCGGACGCCGGACGGGCCGTGCCCGTCGGTCCTGCCCGTCTGCCAGATCTGGACGCCTCCCGGAAAGGGCCGCCTTGACCGCTCTCTGGTACGTGATCGGTTTCGCCGTCGCCGGCTTCACCTTCGTCTTCATGACCATCGGCGCGGCGTGGCTGCTGAGCCACCGCAACAAGGGTGACCGGCACAAGGGCCTGCCGTACGAGTCGGGCATCGACACATTCGGCGACACCTGGGGTCGTTTCGGCCTCTCGTTCTACATCTACGCCCTGCTGTTCGTGGCGTTCGACATCGAGGTCGTCTTCATCTACCTCTGGGCCCTGGTCTTCCGCGACGTGCTGCTGGGCGGCTTCGCCAGCATGCTGCTCTTCGTGGCCATCCTGCTGGTCGGCCTGGGCTACGCCTGGCGCAAGGGGGTGCTCACGTGGAAATGACCGAGCCACACGGCGGCCCGGTTGGCGTAGACCCCGCCGACGAGGCTGGTCGCGCCCTGCCGGCGCCGGTCGAGCAGCCGGACGGGACCGTCGATCGCCCGATCGTGGTCGCCAACACGCTCTGGTCGGCCGCCGACCCGGCGGCCTACAACGGCGGCATGCCGCCCACGGTGACGCACCTGCGCGAGCTGGAGCGCCACGGCGACCCGACCGACAACGCCCGCTTCAGCGGCGCCCTGGAGATCATCCCGACCAAGGCCGACTACGTGCTCGACCTGATCCGCGCCAACAGCCTGTGGCCGCTGCTGTCCGGCCTGGCCTGCTGCGCCATGGAGATGATGTCGGCCGCCACGAGCAAGAACGACATGGACCGCTTCGGCATGTTCCCCTTCCGGGCCAGCCCGCGCCAGGCCGACGTGCTGATCGTGGCCGGCACGCTCACGACCAAGATGGCCGGGCCGCTGGTCCGCCTGTGGGAGGAGATGCCCGAGCCCAAGTGGTGCGTGGCGATGGGCGACTGTACCTGCTCCGGCGGGCGCTACAAGCGTTCCTATGCGACCGTCCAGGGCATCGACCGGCTGATGCCGGTGGACGTCTACGTACCGGGCTGCCCGCCGCGCCCGGAAGGGCTCATCTACGGCATGCTCAAGCTCCAGCAGCTGATCATGGCGCGGCGTGGCCACTGGCCTGAGCGGCGCGTGGGACCGACGGTCCCGGCCGGCGTCTAGACCGAAGGAAGGGAGGCCCGGCCGTGGACAGCGCCCTGGCGCGCCGCCTGCAGACCGCGCTGGCGGGTCGCCTCACGATGCCCGTCAGCGGCCGGGGCGACACGACCGAGATCCACGTCGATGTGGCCGACGTGGCCGAGGTGATGCGCATCCTGCATGACGATCCGGGTCTGCACTTCGAGCTGCTGGCCGATCTGTGTGGCGTCGACACCGGCGTGGCCATGGAGGTCGTGTACCACCTCTGGTCGTCCGGCACGCCCGACTGGCTGCGGGTCGTCGCGGAGGGCCTGTCGCGCGACGATCCGCGCGCACCGTCGGTGACCTTCCTGTGGAAGGGTGCGGAGTGGGCCGAGCGCGAGGCCTACGACATGTTCGGCATCGTCTTCGAGGGCAATCGCGACCTGCGGCGCATCTACATGCCGCCCGACTACCTGAGCTTCCCATTGCGCAAGGACTTCCTGCTGCCCGACGACAGCAGCCGCTCGCCCGGCGAAGGCGTCCGCGCCATGGAGGCGATGCGCGAGCCGGCCGGGCTGGTCGGCACGCCGGCCGCGGTGCGGCGGGCCCGCGGAGCCTGAGGATGGCCACGCCCGAGACGCGCATCCGTTCGCTGGACGACCCGACGATGTTCGTCGACACGCCGGCCACGATCTACGACGCCATCCCGCCGGCGCCGCCGAGGACCGAGCGGGAGGCCGAGTTCTACACCCTCCGCGAGGGCGAGATGCTGGTCAACATCGGGCCCCAGCATCCCTCCACCCACGGCGTGCTGCGCGTGGTCATCAAGATCGATGGCGAGCGCATCGTCGACCTCGACCCGGTCCTGGGCTATCTCCACCGCGGCGTCGAAAAGATCTGCGAGAACAGCGACTGGCACATGGTCATCAGCCACTGCGACCCGCTCGAGTACATCGCCTCGATGTTCAGCGAGTACGTCCCGGTGCTGGCGGCGGAGAAGCTGCTGGACCTGAAGGTGCCGCGGCGGGCGGAGTACATCCGCGTGCTGGCCTGCGAGCTGAACCGGATCTCCAGCCACGCCCTGTTCATGGGCTGGCTGGCCCTCGACCTCGGGGGCATCACGCCCATCCTGTACGGCTTCCTGGAGCGCGACGAGATCGTGGAGATGCTGGCCGCCCTGACCGGACAGCGGCTGCTCTTCAACTACATGCGCATCGGGGGCGTCAACGGCGACCTGAACCACGAGTTCATGAGCCGCCTGGGTGACTGGATGAGCCACGCCCTGCGGCGCATCGACGACAGCATGAACCTGATCAACGGCAACGAGATCTTCGTCGGCCGCACGCGCGGGCTGGGCAAGATCGACCGCCAGTCCGCGCTGCGCATGTGCCTCAGCGGGCCGCCGCTGCGCGCCACGGGCATCCCGTACGACGTGCGCCGGGCCCACCCCTACTCGGTCTATCCGGAGCTCGAGTTCGACATCCCGACGCGCGAGGAGGGCGACTCGTACGCGCGCTACCTGCTCCACCTCGACGAGATCCGCCAGAGCATCCACATCATCGACCAGGTGCTCCACCAGATGCCCGACGGCCCGATCATGGCCAAGCTGCCCCGCCTCCTGCGGCCGCGGCCGGGACGCGCGTGGGCGGCCATCGAGAGCCCGCGCGGCCAGTACGGCGTCTACGCCATGAGCGACGGCACCGACCAGCCATTCCGCCTGCGCATCCACGACCCGTCGTTCTTCAACCTGCAGTCGGTGGGCCTGCTGTCGCCGGGTCACCTCATCGCCGACATCATGGCCATCATGGCCAGCCTCGACCCGATCATGGGTGGCGTGGACAAGTGACGATGCTGACCCGCCCGTGGCGCCGCCTGCCCCCGGCCGGCCGCATCGTGCTGCCCCTGGCCGGCCTGACCGGCGCGCTGGTCCTGCTCCTGCTGGTCGGCGTGGCCAGCGGCCTGCTGCCCAACCTGTGGAGCTGGATCTACCAGGCCCTCAGCGACAACCTGCCGGTGGTGCGCTTCGTGGTGGCGGCCACGGCCGTCCTGCTCTTCACCGTGCCCACCGCCTTCGTGATCATCTACCTGGAGATGAAGGTCATCGCCCTGCAGAACCTGCGTCTGGGGCCCAACCGGCAGGGCCCGTGGGGCGTGCTCGCCTCGACGCTCCATGGCTTCAAGGTGCTGGCCAAGGAGGACTTCACGCCGACCGGCGCCGACGTGCCCGTCTTCACGCTGGCGCCGGCCGTGGTCTACCTGGCGGCGGTCATGACCTTCCTGGTCATCCCCTTCGCACCCGGCCTGTTCGCCCAGGACCTGAACCTGGCCCTGCTGTACGTGTTCGCCGTGGGCGGCCTCGGCGTGGTCGGCCTGATGATGGCCGGCTGGTCCAGCTTCAACAAGTACTCGCTGCTGGGAGCGCTGCGGGCGGCGGCGCAGATCATCAGCTACGAGATCCCGCTCACGCTCTCGGTGGTCGGGGTGATCCTGCTGGCCGGGACGCTCAGCCTCAACACCATCGTGCACCAGCAGGCCGGCTCGTTCCTCGACTGGTACGTCTTCCGGCAGCCACTTGCGGCGGTCATCTTCTTCATCGCCGCGACGGCCGAAGGCAACCGCACGCCCTTCGACCTGACCGAGGCGGACAGCGAGATCGTGGCCGGCTTCGCCACCGAGTACAGCGGCATGCGCTTCGGCTTCTTCTTCTTCGCCGAATACGTCAACGTCTTCATCCTCTCCGCGCTCACGGTGACCCTCTTCCTGGGCGGCTGGAACGCGCCGCTCGACCTGACCCCGCTGTGGCAGGCGCTGGGGGCCCATCCGGGGGCGATCGACCTGGGCAGCCTCGGCGTCGGCCTGCTCGTCGGCGTGTTGATCGTGCCGCCCATCGCGACCGTGCTGCTGGCGCTGCCCTTCTGGATGCTGTGGACGCGCCTGCACTTCTGGCAGGCGCTCATCCTGGGGTTCCTGCTCTTCAACGTGCTGGTCGGCGGGGCCGTGCTCCTGTGGGCGGCCTTCAGCTTCGACACGGTGATGGGCCTGTTCTGGTTCCTGGGCAAGACCTACGTCTTCGTCGTCATCTTCGTGTGGATGCGCGCCACGCTGCCGCGCGTGCGCATCGACCAGCTGATGGGCTTCGCCTGGAAGTGGCTGCTGCCGGCTTCGCTGGCCAACCTGTTCGTGACTGCCCTGGCCATCCTCATCGTCGCCCAGGTGCACTGACGCGATGAGCCTGCTGCCCGGCCTGGGCATCCTGCGCGGGATGGCCCTCACGTTCCGCAACATGCTGCGCGAGCGGCCCACGGTCCAGTACCCGGAGGCGGTCTACCCGGTCGCGCCGCGCCACCGCGGCCGCCTGCTGCTGCTCTACGACGAGGCCGGTGCGCTCAAGTGCGAGACCTGCTTCCAGTGTGCTCAGGCCTGCCCCATCGAGTGCATCGACATGGGCGGCGTGGACACGCGCGATCGCTTCCACGTCCACTGGGGCCCGGCCGAGCAGTTCGGCGAGCGGCGCGAGGAGTCGGCCCTGCGCCGCTCCGGCCGGCCCGTGCCCGACCCGACCAGCGCGGCGTTCGAGCCGATCGACACCGGACCGCTCGACGCCATCCTGGCCGACGAGGATCACGACCCGCGCCACATGCTGGCCATCCTGGGTCGCACCCAGCAGCTCTATGGCCATCTGCCGGTCGCCGCCCTGAAGCACATCAGCCACGCCACCGGCGCGTGGTACGCCGAGGTCTACGGCACGGCCACGTTCTACGACCAGCTGCACATGGCGCCCGGTGGCCACGTGCTGGCCATCTGCCGTTGCCCCGCCTGCACGTTCCGCGGGGCCGGCCGGCTGCTGGCCGCGGCCGAGGCGGCGGCGGGTGCCTCGCTCGGTGGCAGCAGCCCGGAAGGTGCCGTCCGCCTCGAGGCGGCCGCCTGCCGCGGCGTGTCCCCCGACAGGCCCTTCGTGACGCTCGATGGTGCGCCACAGGACAAGCTCGATCCCCGGCGCCTGGGCGAACTGGTCACCCGGCTGCGCGCTGGCCACGCCCCGATCGGGCGAGCCTGATGGCCACCATCCTGGCCCGTCCGAAGAGCTGGCCGGCCGTGCTGCTCGGCCGAGCCGGGACGTACGATCCCGACGGGACCCTGGCTGCGGCGGAGGCGAAGGGCGCCTGGGGAGCGTGGAAGACGGCCGTTCACCAGGCGCCACAGGCGTTCGTCCGCGGGGTCGATCCGGCCGGCCTGCGCGGGGGGGGGGGGCCGGGCGTCCCGCCGGCCGACTTGTGGCGCGCCGTGCGCGCCCACGACGAGCTGCCGCGCTATGCCATCGGCCACGGCTACGAAGCCGATCCGGGCACGGTCGCTGACCGGACGCTCATGGAAGCCGACC
>JBIOID010000029.1:0-12929 GCA_044449585.1 Candidatus Limnocylindrales bacterium | reverse complement strand
GTCTACGTCGTCGGCGACGCCGTGTGGGACCTGCTGGCGGCACGACGGGCGGGCATGCTCGGCGTCGGGCTCCTCAGCGGCGGGTACTGCATCGACGACCTGACCCGGGCGGGCGCGTTCCGTGTCTACCGTGATCCCGCCGAGTTGCTCGACTCGCTCGACGAGCTGGGCGTGGCCCCCACGGGCTGAGGCAAGCCAGGCCCTGCCAGCACGTTCCCGGAGGTGATCCGATGCCCATCGTCTCGACCAGGCAGATCCTCGAGCGCGCCTTTGCCGAGCGCTATGGCGTGGCCGCCATCAACGTCATCAATGACCTGACCATGGAAGCCGTCCTGGCCGCCGCCGATGAGCTGCGGGCGCCGATCATCCTGCAGACGTCGGTCAAGCACGTGAAGATGACGGGCGTCGACGCGATGTTCGCGCTGTGGACCGCGTACGCCAGCCGGGTCAGCGTCCCGGCCGCGCTGCACCTCGACCATTGCCCGGAGCGGGACGTCATCTCCGCGTGCCTCGCCCGGGGCTGGAATTCGGTCCTCTTCGACGCGAGCAAGCTGTCGGTCGAGGAGAACACCCGCCAGTGCATCGAGGTGGTCGCCGAGGCGCGCCGCCACGGCGCGCACGTGGAAGGCGAGATCGAGGGCTTCAAGCGCACCGAGGAGATGACCGGCGACGAGGCCGAGCAGGTCCAGTCGCTCGAGACGGTCGTCGCCTTCGTCAAGGCCACCGGCGTGGACGTCTTCGCGCCGGCCATCGGGAACGCCCACGGGACCTACAAGACGGCGCCCCACCTCGATGCCCAGCGCGTCAGCGACGTCGTCGCGGCGACCGGGGTGCCGGTCGCGCTCCATGGCGGCACGGGCATGTCCCCGGAGCAGTTCCGCGACCTCATCGCGCGCGGCTGTGCCAAGGTCAACATCAGCACCGCGCTCAAGATCGCCTTCATGCAGTCGGGCTACGACTTCATGGTCGAGCACCCCGGTGACTACGACCCGCCCAAGCTGTTTGCCGCCCAGCGCGAGGCGGTCATGGAGATGGCTCGCTACCACATCCGCATCTTCGGCAGCGAAGGCAAGGCGTGGACGTGAGAGCGCTCATCTTCGACTGTGACGGCGTCCTCGCCGACACCGAACGCTACGGGCATCTGCCGGCCTTCAACCAGACCTTCCGCGAGTTCGGGCTGCCGCTGCAGTGGTCGGAAGACGAATACGGCTGCAAGCTGCGCATCGCCGGGGGCAAGGAACGGATGGCCGGCGAGCTGACGCCGCGTTTCATCGAGGCGAATGGCCTGCCGATCGATCCCGACGCGCGCAGCGCGATGGTGGCGGCGTGGCACAAGCGGAAGACGGAGATCTACACCGGGATGGTGGCCGCCGGCGCCATGCCCCCGCGCCCCGGGGTCAGGCGACTCATCGGCGGCGCCCAGGACGCGGGCTGGCACCTGGCCGTCGCGTCCACCTCGGCTGAAGCGTCGGTACGCGCGATCCTGGACGGGGCGGCGGGCCCTGCACGGGCCGCCCGCTTCGACGTTGTGCTCGCCGGTGACTGTGTCGCCCACAAGAAGCCGGCGCCCGACATCTACCTGTTGGCCGTCGAGCGGCTCGGTGTCGACCCGGCGGACGTGCTGGTCATCGAGGACTCGCGCAACGGGCTGGAGGCGGCATCGGCGGCCGGCCTGCGCTGCCTGGTCACGGTCAACGGCTACACCGAGAACGAGGACTTCAGCGAGGCGGTCATGGTCGTCTCGTCGCTCGGCGATCCCGATGGTGAGCGGACGACCGTCCTCGCGAACCACTCCGCCGCGCGGCCCGGCGCCTACGTCTCCCTGGCCGACCTCGAGGCCTGCCTGGCCCGGTAGCCCTACCCGGATCGGGCGACCGCTGCGCCGTCCGGGACGGCCGGGCCGCTGAACCTGATCGTCCGGAACGCACTCAGGCGGGTGCGGCCGTCCTGCCACGCAGCGGCGGGCAGGCCGGCCTTGCGGCAGGCGTTGTCGAACATCTGGGTCGTGCCCCACGCGAACTCGGTCGCGACCTCCGGCAGCAGCAGCGCCCGGCGGCCGTCGCGCTCGACGGTGACGCCGTCCACGCCCGGCGTGAAGTCGGCCGGGTCGACGATCGGGACGGGCGGCCCGAGCACGGAGATGCCCACCTCGATGGCCGGCAGTTCGGTCGCCGTGACGGGCAGGAACCGGGGATCCCCGAGGGCCGCGTTGAGGGTCGCCGCGACAACCGCCTCGCGCAGGGACCGGTCCGCATCGAGCGTGCCGATGCAGCCGCGCAGATCGCCGTGTTCCGTCAGCGTCACGAAGACCGCGGCCCGTTGGTCGCTGCCCTCGGGCTGGCCGATGGCCCGCCCCAGGGTGGCTTGATCGGCTTCTTCGACGGCGACCGCGAGCGCGGCCCGGGCGAGCTCGAGCAGGCTGCGCTGCACGTCGGACGAGACGGCGGGCGGCCGGCAGCCACCGCGCGGGGCCGGGATATCGAGCGAGAGAAGGTCTTGCATGCTGTCCACCGTCAGGGGTGCGACGGACCCACCACGAGGCAGCCTAGGTGCCGGGCGATGGCATCGCCAGTGCGGAACCGCCCGTTCTGGCAGGCCGGCCGGCACTGACCGCATGCCTCGCCGCGGTCGCACACTGACGCCGGAGTCGTCCATGCGCGCGTACCCGCCTTCTGCGACCGACCGGGTCCCGACCGTCCTCGCCGAGCCGCTGCCCGATGGCAGCGTGCGTTGCGGCGTGTGCGCCCAGCGCTGCCTCGTGCGCCCCGGCCGGCGTGGCATCTGCGGCGTGCGCGAGAACCGCGACGGCCGGCTGGTCAGCCTGGCCTACGGTGGCGTCGTGGCCATCGGCCTCGACCCCATCGAGAAGAAGCCCCTCTTCCACGTGGCCCCGGGCTCGACCGCCTACTCCATCGCCACCGCCGGCTGCCCCTTCCACTGCGTGTTCTGCCAGAACTGGGAGATCGCGCAGGGCCCTCGGCTGGGGCTCGACCTGCCGACGCGGCAGCTCTCCCCGGCGCGGGTGGTGGAGGAGGCGATCACGCACGGCGCCGAGTCGATCGCCTACACGTACGTCGAGCCGACCGTCTTCCTCGAGTACGCGCTCGACGTCGGTGCGCTGGCCCATGAGGCCGGGCTGCGCAACCTGTTCATCACCGACGGCTACGCGACGCCCGAGGCGGTCGCCCTCCTCGCCCCGGTGCTCGACGCCGCGAACGTGGACCTCAAGGCGTTCGACGACGCCTTCTACCGCAAGCTCTGTGGCGGGCGCCTGGCGCCCGTGCTGGAGTCGATCGAGGCCATGCGCCGCGCCGGCATCTGGCTGGAGCTGACCACGCTGGTCATCCCCGGGCGCAACGACGAGGTCGGTCAGCTGCGGGCGCTGGCGAGCTGGATCGTCACGACGCTCGGGCCGGAGACGCCGTGGCACGTCAGCCGCTTCTACCCCGCCCATCGCCTGCTCGACGTCCCGCCCACGCCACTCGCCACGCTGCAGCAGGCAGCGGACATCGGACGCGCGGCGGGGCTCGCGCATGTCTACGTCGGGAATGCACCCGAGCTCGGCCTCGAGGACACGCGGTGTGCCGGCTGTGGATGCCTGCTGATCGAGCGCCACGGCTACACGACGCGCAACCGGCTGACCGCCGACGGGGTGTGCCCGGGCTGCGGACGGCCGCTCGCCGGGCGCGGTCTGGCCCGGCCCGCCGCGTCGCCGAGCCGCCAGGTCCCGTGCGGGTGATGGACCCATGACGACCCATGGCTCCGGGGTCGATGCCGCGATCCGCGCCCCGGCCGTCGCCGGCACGTTCTACCCGGCGCGGCCCGATGCGCTGGCCGACCTCGTGGCGCGCCTCCTGGCGGAGGCGGACCGACGGGCCGCGTCCGCGGCGCCGCCCGAACGGGAACCGGCCGGCCCGCCGATCGGGCTGCTCGTGCCGCATGCCGGACTCGTCTACTCCGGCCTGGTCGCGGCGGCGGCGTGGCGCAGGCTCGGGTCGTTCTGGTCGGACGCGCCGGTCACGGTCGTCGCCCTCGGGACGAACCACGGGGCGGCGTGGCTGCGCGGGGTCGCCGGCTGGGGGTCGGGCGCGTGGCGCACGCCGCTCGGCGACAGCCCCATCGACGGCGACCTGGCCGACGCGATCGCCGCGCTCGGCGCGCCGTACCTGGTCGACCCGGCGGCCCATCTCGGCGAACACTCGATCGAGGTGCAGCTGCCCTTCATCCAGGCCGTGGCGCGACAGGCGCGCATCGTGCCCCTGGCCGTGGCCACCGGGACAGGCCATGACGCCATCGCCGCCGGGGCCCGACTGGGCGCCCTGCTCGCCCAGCGGCGGGCGGACGGTCAGGCGGTCGTCCTGGCCATCAGCTCCGACATGGCGCACTACCCGTGGAGCGACGCCTGCGCGCGGGCCACGGACGAGTTGCTGCCGCCGATCCTGGGCCTCGATCCTGTGACCCTGGCACGGTCCGAGGGCGACCTCAGGACCCGCCGCACCCCGGGTCTCGTGTGCGGCATGTGCGGCATCGAGCCCGCCGTATTCGGGTTGGGCGCGTTGCGCGCGATGGGCGCCACAGGCGGCACGTATCTCGCGGCGGCCACCTCCGCCGACGCCGGCGGGCCGCCCGATCACACGGTGGGCTACCTGGCGGTGGCCTTCACGGCCTGACCGACGTCGGCGCGGCGGCTCCGCCCAGGGCGGGATGGGCCATCATGGCCGGATGGGTCCGCGCGAGCCGCCCCCGAGCCCGCCCATCCTCGACGTCCACCCCCGACGGTCGCTGTGGTTGCTGTCGATCGCCCATGCCGTCAACCACGCCCAGGCCGTCGTGCTGCCGCTCATCTACCTCCAGATCACCGACGACTTCCACGTCGGCGTCGACACCATCGCGTACCTGGCAGCCGGCGCCGCCTTCCTGGCCGGGATCGTCCAGCTGAGCTTCGCGTCGCTGACCCGACTGGTCTCCCGCAAGAACCTGCTGGGCGGCGGCGGATTGCTGTTCGGCGGGGGTTTTGCGGCGCAGGCGTTCGCGCCGGGCTTCCCCGCGTTCGCGCTGGCCAACATCGCCTCGCGCATCGGCGGCGCACCCCAGCACCCGGTCGGCAACGGCCTGCTGGCGGAGCAGTTCCCGCCGGAGCGCCGCGGCTTCGCCATCAGCGCCCACATCGCGGGCGGCAACGTCGGCACGGTCGTGGTGGCGCTCATCGGGGCGCCCATCATCGTGGCCTTCGGCTGGCGCGGCGCGGCCATCGCCTTCGGCCTGCCGGCCATCGCCATCGCCATCGCCATCCTGCTGTTCATGCGCGAGGCGGGCACCGACCGGGCCGCCGCGGTCGCCAGCGGCAGCGTGCGCCACGCCTTCCGGACGATCCTGCGCGATCGGGACATGCGCTGGCTGTACCTGACCTCGATCCTGGGCGGCGGCGGACGCGGCCTCGGCGTGGTCAACCTCTTCGCGCTGCTCTACCTGACCAAGGTGATCGGGCTGGACGACGCCCTGTCGGGGCTGATGTACGGCGCACTGATCGTCTTCTCCGTGCCCATGCCGCTGGTCGCCGGCTGGTTGTCCGACCGCATCGGCCGGAAGCCGCTCATCGTGGGCGTCTACCTGGGCGGGGCGCTCGGGTTCGTGGTCTTCCTGGCCTCCGGCTCCAGCCTGGTCGGGCTCTGGGCGGGGATCGTCCTGATGGGCCTCTTCAGCTTCTCGGAGAGCCCGCAGCTCCAGGCGCTCCTGGCGGACATCGCCCAGCCGTCCATCCGGGACGCGTCGTTCGCGGCCTACTTCACGCTCGCCTTCGGGGTCGGATCGCTGTGGGTGGCGCTCTACGGCGCCATCATCGGGGCGGCCGGCAACGCGGCCGGCCTGCCCATCGTGTTCGGCCTGATGGCGGTGGCGTTCGTGCTCGCCGCGCTGGGCACCCTGCCTATCCGCACCGAGCCGCGCGCGGCCGCGTCCTGAGGGTGCCCGCGCCGGTCACTGGGTGGCCGTCAGGCCGCCATCGATGGTCAGGACCTGCCCGGTCACGAACGAGGAGGCATCGGAGCAGAAGAAGAGCACCGCTCCCAGCAGGTCGGCGGGCTGGCCCACGCGCCCCAGCGGGATGCGCCCGACCACGCCGGCCTTGAACGCCGGATCGTCCAGCAGCATGGCCACCTGGGGCGTGTCGACGAAGGTGGGGGCGATGGCGTTGACGGTGATGCCGTGGCTGGCCCACTCGGTGGCCCACTGGCGGGTGAGCGAACTGATGGCCCCTTTGGCGGCGACGTAGGCCGAGTAACCGGCGTTGATGCCGAGCTGCGCGCGCACCGACGAGATGTTGACGACGCGGCCGCCGTGGCCCGCCGAGATCATGGCCTTGACCGCGGCCTGGGTGGCCACCAGCGTGCTGCGCAGGTTGAGGTCGAAGATCCAGTCCCAGGCATCGAGCGGGTAGGCCTCGGCCGGGAAGAGCACCTTGCCGGCGCCGCCGCCCACCGCGTTGAGGACGATGTCGAGCCGCCCGAAGCGGGCCACGGTCTCGGCCACGAACCGGTCGCATTCGGCGGGCTGGGTCACGTCGCCGGCCAGGGCCAGGCCTTCGGTGCCCGCCTCGCGCACGCGTGCGACGGCCGCGTCCGCGCTGGCCGCCGACATGTCGACGACGGTGACCCGGGCACCGGCACCGGCCAGCCCGGCGGCCATGGCCGACCCGATCCCGCCGCCGCCACCGGAGACGAGCGCCACACGGCCGGCTAGGCTGAACGCGTCAAGGGGCCGCTTCAGGTCTCTCATCCCGTCGGTCATCACGGCCTCCTCGGCCCCCGAAAAGCGGCCAGCCGACCTGCCCGACGCTCCGCAGAGCATCACAGGTCGGCTGGCCACGTCATGGTCCCTGTCGGGGCGCGACCCCTCACGCCCAGGTCATGACAGGTTCGAGACTACACACCCACTGGCTGATGGGTGACCTCGGTCTTCTTGACCGGGTGCGGGAAGGTGATCGTCACGTTGAACCAGCCCAGGAACGCCCCGAGCAGGCCGGCGAGGATCGCCCAGAGGGCCGCCACGGCCGGGAAGAGGTTCGTGTTGGTCGTGAACAGCGTCTGCGGGAAGGCGCCCACGAAGTAGATGGCCAGCAGCATCGAGATGCCGTTGAAGAAGGGCAGCGAGCCCACCTGGATCACCGGGATGTACTTCATCGCGTAGATCGCGATGCAGAACCCGACGAAGCAGGAGACGAAGAGGGCCGGGTCATTGCCCAGCGGGGCGATCAGCAGCGCGTAGGCGGTCATGATGATGGCCGCGGCGACCACGCCGATGATGAACGCGGGCACGATGGTCTTGAGGGCGGCCGGCTTGGCGCCGAGCGCGAAGTACTCGGCCCACACGATGAAGGAGGCCCAGATCGGGATGTTGACCAGGTCCTTGTTGATGTTGGTGACCCAGATACCGAAGGGCAACGCCACGCACACGGTGATGGCCACGGCCAACCACAACGGGATCGTTTCCTTGGTCTCAGTCTCCATGTGAACCTCCGCGCCGATCGGACCGCGGGCCGATCAGCCTCTCCGAATCAGGGCCGGCATCAGGGGTCTGCCCGATGTGTCAATGGTCCTATCGCGGGCGGCAGAACCAAGGGCCGTTCGGCCCCGCCTAGGGGGGTCGGTAGTCCCGCCGTGGCTCAGCCGCGGGCCGCCAGCTCCTCGCGGACCTGCTCCGCGACGCGCTCCGCCGAGAGCCCGTAGCGGTCCAGCAGCGCCTCGTTGGGCGCCGACTGCGTGTACACGTCGCGCAGGCCCAGCCGCTTCACGGGCGTGGGGCGCCGCTCGGAGAGGACCTCGGCCACTGCGCCGCCGAGGCCGCCGATGATGGAGCCCTCCTCCACCGTCATCACCCGACCGGTGCGTGCCGCCGCGGCGATGATGGCGGGCGCATCGAGCGGCTTGAGGGTGGGTACGTGCAGCACGTGCGCCTCGATGCCGTCGGCCGCCAGGAGCGCCGCCGCATCGACCACGCGCGGCGTCTCGGAGCCGGTGCTGATGAGCGTCACATCACGACCGTCACGCACCACGACGGCCTTGCCGAAGCTGAAGACATAGCCGTCGTCGAAGAGGCGCTGGGTCGCATCGCGCACGAGGCGCACGTAGACCGGGCCGTCGAACGTGACGGCCCAGCGCAGCACCTGGCGCGCCTCGATGTCGTCCGCCGGGCAGATCGTGACCATGCCCGGCATGGCGCGCATGATGGCCACGTCGTCGACGATCTGGTGGGTCTTGCCGGCCATGCCCGTGAACAGCCCGCCGTAGCTCGGCGTGATCTTGACGTTGAGGCCCGTCTGGGCGATGAGCACGCGGATCTGGTCGAGCGGCCGGACCACGGCGAACGAGACGAACGTGCTGATGAACGGCACCAGGCCCATGGTCGCGAGACCGGCCGCCACGCCCAGCATGTTCTGCTCCGCGATGCCCATCTGGAGGTAGCGCTCGGGATGGGCCTGCTCGAAGATGTCGGCCCGCGTGGAGCTGCCCAGGTCGGCATCGAGCATCACGATGCGCGGGTCGTCGTCGGCCAGGCGGGCGACCGTCTCGCCGAAGACCTCGCGCATGGCGCGACCCATGGGCAGCGTCACGGCGCACCCCCGGCATCGGCCGGCAGCGGCTCGCCCAGCTCGGCCATGGCCTGCGCGAACTCCTCCGCCGTGGGCACGCGTGCGTGCCAGTAGAAGTGACCTTCCATGAACGACACCCCGCGGCCCTTGATGGTGTGGGCGATGACCGCCGTCGGCCGCCCGTCGCCGCGCGTGGCCGCCTCGAGCGTGGCCACCACGTCGGCCATGGCGTGACCGTTCACTTCGAGCACGCGCCAACCGAAGGCCGACCATTTGGCGACCAGCTCGCCGGGCGCCTCCGGGGGCAGCCGGACGTCCCGCGTGGCACCCGGCCAGCCGTACTGCTGCAGCTTGTTGTGATCGACGATGGCCACCAGGTGCTCGAGGCCGTAGCGCGCGGCCACGAACGCCGCCTCCCACACCTCGCCCTCCTGGCACTCGCCGTCGCCGAGCATCACGAACGTGCGCACGTCGCGGCCGGTGAGGCGCGCACCGAGCGCGATGCCCGCCGCGGCCGAGATGCCCATGCCCAGCGACCCGGTGGACATGTCCAGGCCAGGCAGGCGGGTCATGTCGGGATGGCCCTGGAGCCGCGAGTCGAGGGCGTCGAAGGTCGCCAGTTCAGCCACCGGGAAGTAGCCCCGCAGCGCCATCGTCGCGTACAGGCCGATCGCGGAGTGACCCTTCGAGAGGACGAAACGGTCGCGCTCGGGCCAGGCCGGCTCATCGGGTCGGATGCGCATGACGCGGAAGAACAGGGCCGCCAGCAGGTCGGCCGCCGAGAGCGGACCGCCCAGGTGGCCACCGCGGGCGTGGGTCACCGCGCGCACGGCCTCCACCCGGATGCGGCGGGCGATGTCCTCCAGCCGCGCGATCTCGACGGCGTCCGCTCCGCGCAGGGCCGCCTCGGTGGGCACGGTCAGCCCCGCTGCTCGTAGGAGCCGGGCACGACCGGGGGCGAGAACAGGCAGACCAGCTCGAGCGGCTCGGGGCCGTCCGACTCGGTCGCATGGAAGGTGCCCATCGGGATGAACACGGCGACACCCGGCTCGATCTCCGCCGTCGCCTCCGCCGTCACCAGCCGGCCGCGGCCGCGGATGACGTAGATGGTCTCCTCCTGGCTCTCGTGGACGTGGCCCGTGGGGCGGGAGCCGGCGGGAAAGACGGCCACGCCGACGGAGACGTTGCGGGCCGGGCTGTTTTCCGGCCCGATGTAGAGGAGCCAGTCGCGGCCGGGAAGGGGGAAGACCCGGGCCTCGTCACGCGCGACGCGCCGGATCATCGCACCACCTCGCCGGCGGCGTCGTTGCCCGGGAAGACGAGGCTCAGCGCCGCCCGCCGGCCGGGCTCCGGCCAGCGTTCGGTGACCTCCTTCTGCCGCGTGAAGAAGCGGATGCCGTCCTCGCCACGCATGGCCAGGTCGCCGAACGCGGAACCGCGCGCACCGGCGAAGGACAGGTAGCCGGCCGGCACCGGGATGGGCACGTTGATGCCGATCATGGGCACGTCCACCTCGAGCTTGAAGCGGCGCGCCGCACCGCCGTCGCTGGTGAAGATGGCCGTACCGTTGGCATACGGGTGGGCGTTGATGAGGCCGAGCGCCTCATCGAAGGTCCGGGCCCGCACGATACCCAGCACCGGCCCGAAGATCTCCTCCTGGTAGATGGCCATGGCGGGGGTCACCTGGTCGAAAAGGGTGACGCCCAGGAAGTAGCCGTCCGGCTGGTCCGGCTGCACGAACGACCGCCCATCGACGACCAGCTCGGCCCCTTCGGCGGCGCCCGTGTCGATCCAGCGGATGACCGCGGCGCGATGTTCGGCCGAGTACAGCGGGCCCATGTCCATGCCCGGTTCCATGCCTGGCCCGATGCGCAGCTGGCCGATGCGCTCCAGCATCAACGGCCGCAGGCGGTCGGCCGTGTCACCGACCGCGATGACCAGCGTCTGGGCCATGCAGCGCTCGCCGGCCGAGCCGTATCCGGCGGCCACGGCGGCATCGGCCGCCATCTCCAGGTCCGCGTCGGGCAGGACGATCATGGCGTTCTTGGCCGACGTGTAGGCCCCGATCCGCTTGCCCGACCGGGTGCCGGTCTCGTAGACGTAGCGGCCGACCGCGGTCGACCCCACGAACTGGATGGCTGCGATGTCGGGATGCTCCACGATCGCGGTGACGGCCTCCCGCCCGCCGTAGACGACGTTGAACACGCCGTCCGGCAGGCCGGCCTGCTGCCACAGCTCGGCCTGCAGCTGGGTCGCGCCCGGCGTGTGCGACGAGGGCTTCCACACCAGCGTGTTGCCGCATGCCATGGCGATGGGGTAGATCCACATGGGGACCATGGCCGGGAAGTTGAAGGGCGTGATGGCGGCCGCCACCCCGAGGGGCTGGCGCAGCGTCAGGGCGTCGACGCCGGTCGACACGTTGGGCGTGTTGACGCCGGCCAGGTGCACCGGCAGGCCGCATGCGAAGTCGATCGTCTCTAGGCCGCGCGTCACCTCGGCGAGCGCATCGGGGAAGGTCTTGCCGTGGTCCCGCGTGATGAGCGCGGCCATCTCCTCGCGGTGGCGCCACACGAGCTCGCGGTAGGCGAAGAAGATCTGGCTGCGGGCGATGAGGGGCAGGTCGCGCCAGGCGGGATATGCGCGACGTGCCGCGGCCACGGCCGCGTCGACCTCCGGCGCGCCACCGCGCGGCACCCGCGCGATGACCTGACCGGTGGCCGGGTTGAAGACCGGGCCGGTCTGGTCCAGCGGGGCGGCCACCGGCCGGCCGTCGATCCAGTGCGTCAGGATGCGCAGCGCACCCGGCTGGGCCGCCTCGACGAGGGTGGTGGGCGTGGTCATGGCTGGGTTCTCCTGTGCTCGGACGGCTGCGCCAGGGGCGTTCGGCTCATGCCGTCCGCCTGGACGGGTCGGGCAGCATCACATCGCGGACGCTGCCCATCAGATCGTGGTAGGCGGCGATGAACCCGCGCAGGGTACGCACCGTCGCGCCGTAGGTGTCGAACGCCTCGGGCCCCAGGCCGGCCGGCTCATACGCCTGCCGGAAGTCGGGCAGCCAGGTCGTCAGCTCGGCGATGATGGCCGGGTCGACCGGCGCGGCCATGCGCGGACGGGGGTCGATGCCGCTCGTGTTGAAGCGCACCTGCCAGGCGTAGGGGATGGTCAGGATCACGTCGCCGCCGACCAGCTCGGTCCAGTGCAGACGATGACGGAAGGCGGCGGCCAGCAGGCGGCTCCGGTAGCCCCGTGCCTGGAAGATCTCGTAGGTGCGCTTGAAGACGGCGATGCCGGCCCAGTCGAGGGCGCTCGGCTCGACGGCCAGCCCGTCCCGTTCGACGACCGCCTTGAGCCAGTCGTCCAGCCGCCCGATCATGAGCGTGCACGCGGGCACCATCGGGTGCTCGTCCCCACCGTCCCGGGCGCGTCGGTCGAGGCCGCGCTCGATGGCCTCGGCGGCGGCCAGCGCCTGGGCGACCGTGAAGCAGACGGTGGCCGTGACGGTGACGCCGCGGGCGGTCGCCTCCTCCAGCGCGACCAGGCCCGCGGTGGTCACCGGGAACTTGACCTGGAGGTTGGGGGCGAGGCCCGCCAGATGGACCCCCTGGTCCACCATCCGCGCAGCATCGCGATAGTGCGCGGGGTTCGTCTGGACCGACAGCCGACCCTTGCGCCCGCCGTGCCGCTCGAACACCGGTTCGAGCACCGCGGCGCCGCGCACGACCATCGCCTCGATGAGATCCCAGGTCAGCTCGACCTCGCCCCAGGCGGGGTGTGTCACGAACTGGTCGCGCACGCGCGGAAGCCACCGGGCCTGCTCATGGCGCAGCACCTCGAGCACGATGCTGGGGTTGGAGGTCGCCCCGGTCGCGCCGCGCGCGACGGCGTACTCGAGCTCCTCGACCGCGCAGGAATCGTTCCAGTAGTCGGTCGCCGACGTCTCGACGGTGCGCGCCAGCGGGCCGTCGAGCAGGGTCATGGTCATGGTCACGGGTGGCCTCCGGTTGCCTGCCACCATGCTCCCGGTGGCGGGCGTCGGCGCTCAAGGGTCCTAGTGCCCCTCGCTTCCGGGTCGAACGACACTCGACGGGGCACCGGTCGCGGCCACGATTACGGATGGGAGTGTCCAGCCCGCCTGGGACCCCGAGTCGGCCCGCCTTCAAACGCGACGGACCACCAGTGTTGGAGGTAACGACAGTGCCCCTGAAGGAAGAAGTACTCGGACAGTTCCTGGGGGATGACGCATTCCCCGTGACGTGGACCTCGGAGACCGAGAAGGATCTCTTCTGGGTCTACGACGACCTCCACAACCCGCACCCGCTCAGCCCCATGTTCGAGGACATCG
>JBIOID010000028.1:0-13244 GCA_044449585.1 Candidatus Limnocylindrales bacterium | reverse complement strand
CCGTAGGCCGTCATCGTGGCTTCCCACCGCTCGACCAGCTGCACGCCCCGCGTCACCGCAGTGCGGAAGTGGCCCAGCGCCTCGGCCGGCACGTAGAAGCTGCGGTCGGGGTCCCAGCCGTAGGCCTGCTTGGTGAGGCGCACCTCGTCCACGCCCAGCGGCGCTCCATGGGCCTTCTGGCTGTCCTGCTTGTGCGGCGACCCGTAGCCGATGTGGGTGTGCACGTCGATGAGGCTGGGCCGCGGGTCCCCGCGGGCCGCCTCGAGGGCGGCGGCGATGGCCGCCACATCGTTGCCGTCGGCCACGCGCTGGGTATGCCAGCCATAGGCGTCGAAGCGGGCCGTCACGTCCTCGCTCCAGGCCATCGCGGTGGGCCCGTCGAGCTGGATGTGGTTGTCGTCGTAGAGGAAGATCAGCTTGCCCAGCCGCAGATGGCCGGCCAGGCTGGCGGCCTCCGCGGTGATGCCCTCCTGGAGGTCGCCGTCGGAGCAGATGCCGTACGTCCGGTGGTCGACGACGACGAAGTCGGGGCGGTTGAACTCGGCGGCCAGGCGCCGCTCCGCGATGGCCATGCCCACGGCGTTGGCGAAGCCCTGCCCCAGCGGGCCGGTGGTGGCCTCGACGCCGGGCGTCAGGCCATGCTCGGGATGGCCCGGCGTCAGCGAGCCCCACTGCCGGAAGCGCGTCAGTTCGTCGAGGGGCAGCTCGTAGCCGGTGAGGTGGAGCAGCGCGTACAGCAGCATGCTGGCGTGACCGGCCGACAAGACGAACCGGTCGCGATCGGGCCAGGTCGGCCGGGTGGGCGCATGGCGCAGGTAGCGCGTCCACAACGTGTAGGCCATCGGCGCCATGCCCATCGGCGCACCGGGATGGCCGCTGTTGGCCTGCTGGACGGCGTCGATGGCGAGCGTGCGGATGGTGTCGATGGCCAGCTGATCCAGGCTCGCCGCCGTGCTCGTCATGCCTGCCTATCATAGTCGGCGACCTCGTGGCTGCCCGCACCTCCGCCCGCCGCCCATCGGCCCCCGGCCGCGGCGCACCACGCATCGCCGTGCTGGGTGACGTGATCGTCGACGTCGCCGCTCGCTTGGCGGGGCCGATCATCGTGGGCTCCGACACGCCCGCCAGGGTCGACATCCGACAGGGCGGCTCGGCGGCCAACACGGCGCGCTGGCTGGGGCGACTCGGCGCGCGCGCCATCTTCATCGGGTCGGTCGGGCGTGATCGTTGGGGGCGGGCCCTGACGACCGCCCTCGCCGCCGACGGGGTGATCGTGCATGCGCCCCGCGTGGCCGGGCGGACGGCCCGCCTGGTCGCGCTCGTCGCGCCCGACGGCGAGCGCTCCTTCGTGACCGATCGCGGCGCCGCCGACGGCCTGACCGCGGCCGCCATCCGTGATGGCTGGTGGCGCGGCGTGCGGGTGCTGCACCTGCCGGCCTATTCCCTGCTGGCTGAACCGCTGGCCGGCGCGGCGGCCCGGGCTGTCACGCTCGCGCGGCGTCAGGGGGCCGCCATCAGCGTCGACCTGGCCTCCGCCGGTCCGCTCGTGGCGGCCGGGCCGGCGGTCGTGCTCGGCCGGCTACGCACGCTGGCCCCGGACGTGCTCTTCGGCAACCTGGCGGAGATGGACGTGATGGGCGGCGCCGGGGACCCGGGCCAGCTCCTCGACGTGGCCCCGGTCGTGGTCGTCAAGGCCGGCCCCGCCGGGTGCCGGATCCTCGTCCGGTCGGCCCGGCGCGAGGACGCCGCCGTGGCGGCCGCCACGGGCAGCCTGGTGATCACGGTGCCGACCGCCCCACTCGAGGCGCGCGACACGACCGGCGCCGGCGACGCCTTCGCGGCCGGGTTCCTGCTCGCCTGGGCGTCGTCCCCCGCGGCCAGCCGGCACGCACCCGACGCACTGGAGCGGGCCGCCCGGGCCGGCCACCGGGCCGCGCGGCGCGCCCTCACCGCCCGGCGCCGCGATCTGGAGCCGTAGCGGCCCGATCAGGCGACCCCGGACGGCAGAGCCGGGTACCCTTGCCGGCATGCCCGATCGTCGGCTGGGACCGGTCGTGGCCCGGGAGGTGCGGCACGCGCTGCGCACCGGGCGCGGCGTGGTGGCGCTCGAATCCACGCTCATCAGCCACGGCCTGCCCGCGCCGCGCAACCTCGAGGTCGCGCTCGGCAGCGAGGCGGCGGTCCGCGCCCACGGCGCCGTGCCGGCCACCGTGGCCATCCACTTCGGGCGCCTCCAGGTCGGGCTGCGGCGCGACGAGCTGACCGAGCTGGCCCAGGCGAGCGGCGTCCTCAAGGTCTCGCGTCACAACATGGCGGCCGCTCTGGGCAGTGCCACCTGGGCGGCCACGACCGTCAGCGCGACCATGATCGCGGCCCACGCGGCGGGGTTGCACATCTTCGCCACCGGCGGCATCGGTGGGGTGCACCGCGGCGGCGAGCGTTCCTTCGACATCTCGGCCGACCTGGAGGAGCTCGCGCGCACGCCCGTGGCCGTCGTGTGCTCGGGTCCCAAGTCGATCCTCGACACGCGCCTCACGCTGGAGTACCTGGAGACCCGCGGCGTGCCCGTGGTGGGCTGTGGCACCGACGAGCTGCCGGGTTTCTTCGCCCGCGAGAGCGGACTGCGCGCGCCGGTCAGCGTGGGCACGCCGACCGAGGCGGCGGCCCTGGCGAGCCGCCATTGGGGGCTCGGCCTGACCACCGGGATCGTCTTCGCCGTGCCCGTGCCCGACGCGGCCGCCCTGCCCCGCGAGGAAGCCGACGCAGCCATCGATCAGGCCCTCGCCGAGGCTGACAGCGCGGGCATCCACGGCCCGGCCGCGACGCCCTGGGTGCTGCGTCGCGTCGCCGAGCTCACCGATGGCCGGTCCATCGAGGCCAACGTGGCGTTGATCGAGCACAACGCCGAGGTAGCCGCGCGCATCGCGGTCGCCCTGGCTGCCCTCTGAGGTCGGCGCGACCCCTTCCCCGGCGAGCGCTCGGCTGGTAGGATGCCGGCGTCGATCGGGTCGGGCGTGCCGCCGCCTTCAGCAGGTCCCGGTCGCCCCACCAGCCGGCCGAGCCGTCGCGCCGCGGGCGCCTGTCCGCCGACGATCCGCCGCGCGTGGTGACCCACGCCGCGCCACCATCGGAGACCCGTGTCCACGTCCCCTTCCGTCGCGCCCGCCGCCGCGACCACCGAGCTGGCCATCGAGACGCGTGCCGTGACGCGCGTCTACAAGGCCCGGCCGGCGCCCATCACCGCCCTCGCCGGCATCGACCTGGACGTGACGCCGGGTGAATTCTTCGGCCTGCTGGGGCCCAATGGCGCGGGCAAGACGACGCTCATCAAGGTGCTCACGACGCTGCTCCTGCCGACCTCCGGCACGGCGCGCGTCTTCGGCTTCGACGTGGCCCTCCAGACCAAGCAGATCCGCCGCATCATGAACATGGTGGCCGGCGGCGAGCAGTCGGGCTACGGCGTGCTCACGGTGCGCGAGCAGCTGTGGATGTTCAGCCAGTTCTACGGCCTGCCCACGCGCGAGGGCTGGGCGCGCGTCGACGAGCTGATCGATGCGGTCGGCCTCGGTGACCGGCGCGGGCAGAGGATCTCGTCCCTGTCCACCGGCGAGCGGCAGAAGATGAACCTGGCGCGGGGGCTGCTCAACGACCCCTGGATCCTGTTCCTCGACGAGCCGACGCTCGGCCTGGACGTGGCGGCGGCGCGCATCGTGCGTCGCCTCGTCAGCGACTGGCGGGCGGCCGTGCCTGGCCGAACGGTGCTGCTGACGACCCACTACATGGCCGAGGCGGACGAGCTGTGCGAGCGGATCGCCATCGTCGACCACGGACGGATCCTGGCCATCGGCTCGCCCGCCGAGCTCAAGCGCATGGTCCAGCGCGAGTCGATCTTCCGCCTGGAGCTGGACCATCTCGACGGCGGCCCGGCGGCCCTGGCCGGCTTGCCCGGGGTCGTCCACGCCAGCCCCGCCGGTGAGCGCGATGCCGGGGCTCGCGTCGACCGCCAGACGGTGGTCCTCGACCTGGCCCTGACCGACGACGCCGCCCTGGGCGCGGTGGTCGGCGCCCTGGGCGGCCTGGGCGCCCACATCGTGGCCCTGGCCAAGTCCGAGCCGAGCCTGGAGGACGTCTTCGTGGAACTGGTCGGGCGCGGGCTCGACGACCCGTCGGCGGCCGCCTGATGGCGTCGGCCGACCTGTTCGTGCACCGGCGCACGGCCAGCCCGCAGGCGGCCGCCGCGTGGGACCGCCGACAGGTCTTGCTCAACAACCTGCGCACGGTGCTCGGGCGCGCCTACCCCCGCCTCATCGGCCTGACGCGCGAACCGTCGTGGCTGCTGTTCGAGGTCGGCCTGCCCTTCCTCACCACGTCGGCCTTCGTGCTCGTGTACCGGGCGCTGCAGGCGCCACCCGAGTACATCGGCTTCGTGGTCGTGGGCGGCGCCATGACCGCCTTCTGGTTGAACGTCATCTGGATGATGGCCGCCCAGCTCTACTGGGAGAAGGACCAGGGCAACCTCGAGCTGTACTTCACGGCGCCCATGGACATGATGGCCGTGCTCTTCGGGATGGCCGTCGGGGGCATGGTCGCGAGCTGCCTGCGGGCGGCGGTCGTGCTGATCGTGGGCAGCGTCGTCTATGGCGTCCACTTCAGCGTCGACCAGTGGCTGCCCCTGCTGGCCGTCTTCTTCCTGACGTTGCTGGCCCTCTACGGCCTGGGCATGATGCTGGCCAGCCTCTTCGTGCTGTGGGGCCGCGAGGCCTGGCACATGACGCAACTGCTCCAGGAGCCGATGTACTTCGTCTCCGGCCTCAACTTCCCGGTCGGGCGCCTGGGTTTCCTGGGCGCGATGGCCATCGCCCTGCTGCCGCTGGCGGTCGGCCTGGACGCCATGCGCCAGCTCGCCTTCGCCGGCGGCACCGTTGATTTCCAGACGCCGCCGCCGTCGGTCGAGGTGGTCATCCTGGTGGCCATGGCGGTCATCTTCCTGGTCCTCGCCCGCTACTGCCTGCGCACGATGGAGCGCCTGGCGCGCCATGAGGGCCGGCTGACGGCGCGCTGGCGGTAGGTGGCGCGATGGCTGGCCTCGACCTGACGAGCGCGCCCGCATCGGCCTTCGGGACGCGCGATGGCTTCGATCGGCGGCGCGCCGAGCGGGGCGGTCTGGCCACGACCTGGCGCGCGTTCTCGACGTCGGCGCGGCTCGGCTGGCAGATGGAGGCCAACTGGACCGATCCGCTGCTCTTCTTCATCTACTCGGTGGCCAAGCCGCTGGCCAGTGCGCTGATCCTGGTGGTCATGGTCCAGATCGTCAGCGGCGGCGGGCCCGCGGCAGCCTCGGCTAGGGCCTTCGTGGTCATCGGCAGCGCGCTGTGGGCGTTCGTGCTGGCCGGCGTGCAGGGCATCGCCTGGTCGGTGCTCGACGACCGCGAGCGGTATCGCATGCTCAAGTACCTCTACGTGAGCCCGAGCGACTTCCTGGTGGTGCTCGTCGGACGGGGTGTGGCACGCGTCGGGGTGGGTGGCATGGGCACCCTGATCACCCTCGCAGCGGGCGTCCTCTTCATGGGCGTGCCGTTCGACCCGGCCGCCGCCGACTGGGCGCTGGGGGCCGTGATCATGGTCGGCGGCCTGGCCGCGGTGGTGGCCCTGGGCATCCTGATGGCCGCCGTCTGTCTCCAGACGCGGCAGGAGTCGTGGTCCTACCCGGAGGCCGTGGCCGGCGCGCTCTTCCTGCTCGTGGGCGCCATCTTCCCCCTGTCGGTGCTGCCCCTGCCCGTGCAGGCCCTCAGCCTGACGCTGCCGTTGACGTGGTGGATCGACGGCTTCCGCCAGGCCATCTTCCCGGCCACGGTCAGCTCGGTCGGCGGCCAGGGCTCGCTGTACCAGGCGGTGACCGGCCAGGCCACACCCGACGCGGCCACCATCGTGGCCGCCTTGCTGGTCACGACCGCGCTGGTTACACTCGTGAGCGCGATCCTCTTCCGGCTGAGCGAACGACGAGCCAAGGACCGCGGCCTGATCGACCGGACGACGGGTTCCTGAGCGGAGGCGCCGATGCGGATCTACGAGGGCAGCCCGCGCCAGGATTACGAAGAGGTGCTGCGCTCGATCGGCGCGTTCCTCGACCAGCGCGGGATGCGCGAGGTCCTGTTCGTCGAGGCGCCGGATGGCTTCATCGTGCAGGGTCTGGTGGCGCTCCAGGAATCGGGCAGCACCTGGTCGGACACGGTGGGCCAGGTCCAGAAGGAGACGCTGACCTTCCTCGACGACGACATCGGGCGCTTCATGGATGAGGCCCTGGCGCGGCGCAAGAGTGGAGCACCCGCCCCGGACTGGACCAAGGCCGGTCAGTACGAACGGGCGCTGCGCGTGCTGGGCCGTTTCATCGACGAACAGAAGCCGCGTGACGTCTTCTTCTTCGAGCAGGGCGGCGCCTTCGTGCTGCGCCTGCTGACCGGTGCGGGCGGCGGGGTGCAGCACACCCTGGCCGAGTTCACGCGGGACGATATCGAGCAGATGATCGCGCAGGGTCCCGGCTGGCGGAACCAGGCGCACCCGGGCGCGGCCGCCGGTGCGGCGGCCAGTGCCGCGGGGCCAGCCAAAGGCTGAGGCTCGCAGGGGCCCCGGCCGCAAGGGAGGTACCGAGCGATGAAGGCACTGAAGGTCGTGGCGGTGGCCCTGGGCGTCACCCTGGGCGCCCTGATCGTCATCCCGCTGGTCGTGCTGGCCGGGCTCTTCGTCTGGCTGAAGCTGACCGAGGAGGGCGACGAAGACGCGCTCGAACTGGAGCCCGAGGGCGCCTGATCCGGCGCCGCGCGCCGACACGCTGGCGCGCGGGCAGGCCCGGATGACCTTCGACGAATACACCGCCCTGGCGGGCGCCACCGACTCCAACGCCGGCGACCCGCTGGTGGTGGCCGCGCTGGGCCTCGCCGGCGAAGCGGGCGAGTTCGCCGACCAGGTCAAGAAGTACGTGGCGCAGGGCCACGCGCTCGATCGTGACCGGCTCGTCGACGAGGCCGGCGACATCCTGTGGTACGTGGCCAAGGCGGCGCGGGCGCTGGGCATCTCGCTCGATGAGATCGCCGCCCGCAACGTGGCCAAGCTGGCGGCCCGCTATCCGGACGGCTTCGCCGCCCAGCGCAGCATCGGCCGCGACGGCGAGTGACGGCCGCCGCCGCGCGGACGCCGCCGCGCGTGCCGCGCGCCGGCGCGCCCGTCAGCCTCCTGGTCGACTACGACGGCACGATCTCGCGCCTCGACGTGGGTGACGAGCTCCTCCTGCGCCACGTGACGGACACGACGGCGATGGCCCGCCAGGACGCCGCCTACGACGCCGGTCGGATCGGTTCGCGGGAGCTCATGCGCTGGGACATGGACGTCCTGCCGCGGGATCCGCGGCTGCTGCGCCGCGAGGCGAGCGAGATGGAGCAGGATGGCCACTTCCCGGCCCTGGTGCGAGCCGCGCGTGCGGCCGGCGCCGCGGTCGAGGTGGTCAGCGACGGGCTGGGCTTCCACGTCGCCCCCAACCTGGCCCGACTCGGGCTGGCCGACGTGCCCGTGGCCACCACCCGCAACCGCCTCACCGGCGGCGGGCAGGGCATGTCGTTCCCGTACGGGCATCCCGCGTGCTTCGTGTGCGGCACGTGCAAGCGCGAGCGCGTGCGGGCGCACCAGGCGCTGGGGCGCGTCGTCGTGTACATCGGCGACGGCACGAGCGACCGCTACGCTGCCTTCCACGCCGACCTCGTCCTGGCCAAGGACTCGTTGGCGCGCTTCTGCGACAGCGCCGGGTGGCGCTACCGTGCATGGCGCGACTTCGCCGAGGTCACCGCCTGGCTGGCCGCCGCCCTGGCCGACGGGACGTTGCCGGTCGGCCCGGCCGAGGTGGCGACGTGGCGCATCGAACACCCCTCGATGGCGGCACGCGTGGCTACGCCGTTCATCTGCGGCCCGGAGGCATGGGGCCCCGGGCGGCTCCGACCGGCCCTGCGGCCGGGCCTGCCGGACCCGCCGACCTTGCCCTAGGGACCGGCTTCCGGTACCATCGGAAAAACCCCGGAGGAGCCATCCCATGGCGAAGTATGTCTTTGTGACCGGAGGTGTGACCTCCTCGCTCGGCAAAGGCATCACCGCCGCCAGCGTCGGGCGCCTGCTCAAGAGCCGCGGCTTCACGGTCTCGATCATCAAGCTCGATCCCTACATTAACGTGGATCCGGGCACCATGTCGCCGTATCAGCACGGCGAGGTCTTCGTGACCGACGACGGAGCGGAGACCGACCTCGACCTGGGCCACTACGAGCGCTTCATCGACGAGAACCTGACGCAGCTCAGCAACGTGACCACCGGGCGCATCTACCAGGCGGTCATCGCCAAGGAGCGTCGCGGCGACTACCTGGGCGGGACCGTCCAGGTCATCCCGCACATCACCAACGAGATCAAGGAGCGCATCCAGCGCGTCGCCCGCGACGGGCGCGCGGACGTGGTCATCGTCGAGGTCGGTGGCACGGTCGGCGATATCGAGAGCCTGCCCTTCCTCGAGGCGATCCGGCAGCTGCGCAAGGACGTCGGGCGCACCAACGTGCTCTATCTCCACGTGACGCTGCTGCCGGCCCTGGCCGCCACCGGCGAGCTGAAGACCAAGCCGACCCAGCACTCGGTCAAGGAGCTGCGCGGGATCGGCATCCAGCCGGACGTCATCGTGCTGCGCTCCGACCAGCCGGTCAGCGACGAGGTGCGCGAGAAGATCGCCCTCTTCTGCGATGTGGCGCTCGACGCGGTCATCACGGCGGAGACGGCGCCCACCATCTACGAGGTGCCCTTGCTGCTGGAGGCCCAGGGGCTGGGCGACCTGGTCGTGCGTGACCTCGGCCTCGAGGGCGTCGCCCGACCGGCCGACCTGACCACCTGGCGGGCCCTGGTCGAGCGCATCAAGCGGCCCAAGCCGGAGATCGAGATCGCCCTGGTCGGCAAGTACATCGAGCTGCCCGACGCGTACCTCTCGGTAACGGAGGCCCTGCGGCATGCCGGATGGGCCCATGAGCGGACCATCCAGGTGCGCTGGGTCGACTCGGAGGCGCTCACCCCCGAGAACGTGGCCGAGCGCCTCGCCGGCGTGGCCGGCGTGCTCGTGCCGGGCGGCTTCGGCCACCGCGGCATCGAGGGCAAGGTGCTGGCGGCGCGGTTCGCGCGCGAGCGGCGCGTGCCCTACCTGGGCCTCTGCCTCGGCCTCCAGTGCGGGGTCATCGAGGTCGCCCGTGACGTGGCCGGCGCGCCCGAGGCCAACTCGACCGAGTTCGACCTGTTCACCCCGGACCCGGTCATCGACTTCATGCCCGACCAGCGCGACATGGAGGACAAGGGCGGGACGATGCGCCTGGGCCTCTACCCGGCGCGCCTCACGCCCGGCTCACGGGCCGCCGCGGCGTACGGCAGCGAGATCATCTACGAACGGCACCGCCACCGTTTCGAGGTCAACAACCAGTATCGCGAGCGCCTGGAGGCGGCCGGCATGCTCCTCAGCGGCCAGTCGCCTGACGGCCGCCTGGTGGAGATCGTCGAGCTGCGCGACCACCCGTGGTACGTGGCCAGCCAGTTCCATCCCGAGTTCAAGTCCCGACCCGATCGCCCGCACCCGCTGTTCGACGGCTTCGTCGCCGCTGCCGTCGCCGAGGTCGGGGCGGAGGCCGCCGCCTCGTCCGCCGCCGCGCCCTCGGAGGCCCATCCCGTGGTCGTCGGCTAGCCGGAGGTAGCAGCGCGCCATGAAGATCTTCCTGGACACCGCCGAGATCGAGGAGATCCGCACCGCCGCCCGCTGGGGCGTCCTCGACGGGGTCACCACGAACCCGACCCTGTACGCCAGGGTGGGCGGCGACTACGACGCCCTCCTGCGCCAGATCTGCGGTCTGACGAGTGGTCCGGTCAGCGCCGAGGTGGTGGCCACGGACGTCGCCGGGATGCTGCGCGAAGGCCGCCGCTTCGCCAAGATCGCCCCCAACATCGTGGTCAAGGTGCCCATGAGCGAGGAGGGCCTGGAGGCCATCGCCCGCTTCGCGGAGGAGGGTATCAAGACCAACTGCACCCTCATGTTCAGCAGCAACCAGGGCCTCCTCGCGGCCAAGGCCGGCGCCTCGCTGCTGTCGATCTTCGTGGGCCGCCTCGACGATATCAACGAGGACGGCATGGAGACGGTGCGCGAGCTGGTCAGCATCGTCGAGCTGCACGAGCTGGGCGCGGAGGTGCTGGCCGCCTCGATCCGCCATCCGCGCCACATGACGGAGGCCGCCCTGGCCGGGTCGCACATCGCGACCGTGCCCTTCAAGGTGCTCCAACAGATGGTCCATCATCCGCTCACCGACAAGGGCATCGTCCAGTTCCGCCATGACTGGGATGTGGCCCGGGCCGCCGCCTCCGGCGAGGCCACCAAGGCCAAGCGCGCCTGAGGGCGGACCTACTTGAACGTAAGCGAGCTGACGATCGGCATCGCCTGGGCGGCGAAGGCGGCGAACGGCGCCGTCGTATCAGAGTTGATGACGACGGCCAGGATGTCCCCGCTTCCCAGGTCCAGCACGATCACCCGCTGCCGCTGGGCCGTGTTGTCGACCCCGACGCCCGGCATGAGGTACCCGACCGCCCCACCGGGGCCGCCCTTGCACGCCGTCTCCCGGCTGGGGTCGTACCGCACGTCCAGCCACTGACCAGCATGGCCGTCGATGGTGATCGAGGCAGGCGCCGTGGTGATGAGGCCACGGACATGACGCAGCCACATGATCTCGCCGGCCACCGTCCGCGCGACCGTCCCGTCCGCCTGGCCCGATGGTGCTGCGCATGGGTCGCTCGGTTGGGACATCGGCGTCGCCTGGGCGACGACCAGGATGCTCTCGCTGCCCTCGTCGCTGCCGGTCGGCAGGGCGTCGTAGAGGTTCGATGGCGTCAGCCCGAGGGTGCTGGGCCAGTCGGATGAGTTTGCCCAACCGTCGGGGACGGTGTACGTCACCGCACCATAGACGGGCACCCACGTGTCGGTGGCCTTGAGCCTGGGCGCGATGTACTGCGACCCGTAGGTGCCGGCGGTGACGTCACCGAGACATGATGTCTTCGGATCCCGGCAGGCCACGAGTTGCCACGTGCCTGGCACGGCCGCCCGCCGCGTGGCACAGTCGTCCGTTCGAGCGGTGATGGTGAGCGCCCGGCCATCCGCCGTGAGCGACCAGCCATAGAGGCCCACGTCGCCCCGGCTGCAGCCGAAGTCAGCGGCGGTCGTGTCGAGCCGCAGGGTCTGGCTGTCGACCGCGGAGGCCGTCGCGGTCATCACCGGGTGGCCATCGGAGTTGGACTGGTTCATCTGGACGCTGCTCGCGTCGAAGATGATCGAGGTGCCAGCCCCTGCGTCGAGGCCTGACACCGTCCGGGTGCCACCGATCCACCGATGGCGCAGGGGCGCCTGGAGTGGGCCTCCCGCGGCGATGGCGGTCGGGGATGGCGCGGCCGACGTCGAGGCGCTTGGCGAGATCGTAGGGCCGCCGACATTCGAGCTGAGCCCGCGGCCGAGCAGCACCGCGGCACCCAGGACCGCGACGATCACGATCAGGGCGCCCGCGGCGAGGGCAGGGCGAGTCATGACGGGGAACCTCCACAGCAGCCATCGACCCGGGCGCCGCACCTGCGGCGTGGTTCGGACGGCTCTGAGGACGGCCTGGATCGTCCGATCGGGCGCCTCGTTCGGACTGAGCTCGAGCCAGGCTCGGGCGAGTCGGTCGAAGTCGCGTTCGGTCGTCATGCCAGCCGTCCTTCAGGGATGACCGGCGCTGCATCGGCCTCGATGGCCGCCCGCAGCGTCCGGGTGGCGTAGTGCAAGCGCGAGCGGGCGGTCCCGGCCGGGATGCCGAGGGTTTCGGCGATCTCGACCAGGGGCAGCCCGAGGTGGTGGTGCAGGACGAAGATGGCTCGGTGCTCGACCGACAGGCGCCGGAACGCCCGATCGAGGGTGTCCCGGTGGACGATCGACGCGAGCGGCTCGTCCGAGCCCGCCGACCCGTCGACCGGCAGGACGCGGACGTTGGCCGACCACACGCTGCGCCGCCTGGCCTCGGCGTAGCAGGCGTGGACGACCAGGCGGCGGACCCAGGCTTCGAAGCGGGTCGGGTCGCGTAGGGTCGGGAGCTGGCGCCAGCAGGTGATGAGGGCGCTCTGCAGGGCGTCCTCGGCCAGATGGCCGTCGCGCAGGATCCGGATGGCGATCGCGAACATCCGGTCACTGGTCACCTCGACCAGGGACGCGAATGCCTCGCGGTCGCCGCGCCGGGCTCGCTCGACGAGGTCTTCCACCGTCACTCCCTCGATGATCGGCGCCGGGTGGCGCTGATCATCGACCAATGAGTGGGTCGCGGGGTCAAAACGTTCAGGCGATGATGCACCTCAGGGTGCCGTGCCCCAGACCGGGCCACCCGGGAAGTTGTCGGTCTGTGGCGTCGGATGCCAGATGACGACGGGACCCGAGCCATCGGCGTTCATGATCGCCAGGCCCTCGAAGTCGTCGCCAGCGTGGTAACGGGTGAAGACGATCCTGGTGCCGTCGGGTGACCAGGCCGGGCCGTTGACACCGTCGTAGCCGGTCACCTTGATGAGCGTGACCAGCCCACTGCCATCCGCATCCACGACATGGATGCCGTGTTCCGTGGCGCTGTCTTTATAGCCGAACACGATCCTGGAGCCATCCGGGGACCAGTGTGCTCCGCCCGCATCGATCGACTCGGGGACGATCTCGTGGACGCCGGTGCCATCGACTCCGACGATGTAGAGCGCGCCCATCGCGTTGTCGCCGCGGTCTCGGTCGAAGACCAGCCTTGTGCCGTCGGGCGAGAACGAGGGTCCCTGGTCGCCGCCGGCCGACCATGCGGCCGGCGTGGTCGTGACCCGCACGAGGTGGCTGCCGTCGGTGTTGATGAGCCAGATGCCCGTCTGACGACCGCTCAGGTCCATGCGGCTGAAGGCGATGCGTGTGCCGTCCGGCGAGACCGTGGGGGCGTCATCGAAGACGCCGGTGGGCACGGTGGTGAGGCGATGGACCGCGCCGCCATCGGCGTTCATCCAGGCCAGGTAGGTCGACGCGGCTGAATCGCAGCCGCTGGTGGACGGGACCGAGATGTCGAAGACGATCCGGTCACCGTTGGGGTCCAGGCGGGGGAGCGGTCGCAGCCGGCGGTCAGGTGCGTGAGCATCTTCAGGCCCGTCCCATTCGG
>JBIOID010000027.1:0-13783 GCA_044449585.1 Candidatus Limnocylindrales bacterium | reverse complement strand
GCGCGATACGGGCCACGGCCGCCCTCAGAGCGCCTCGAACGCGCCCAGGCGGCGCGCCACGAGCAGGTACAGGGCCATGATCAGGATGGGCACCATGGCGAAGGCCGCCGCGAACGGGATGTCGCCGGCCACGCCCAGCTCGCTGAAGATGACGTTGCCGATGAACTGCGAATTGGAGACGAGCTGGGGCGTGATGTAATCGCCGAGGGTCAGCGAGAAGGTGAAGATCGACCCCGCCACGAGCGCCGGCAGCGCCAGCGGCAGGATGATGCGCCGGAAGGTCGTGCCAGGTCGGCCGCCCAGGTCGGCTGACGCCTCGAGAAAGGACTGTGGGATGCGCTCGAGGCCGGCGAAGATGGGCAGGATCATGTAGGGCAGCCAGAGGTAGATGAAGACGATGGTCATCGACAGGTCGGAGATGCCGAACAGCGAGCCGACGTCCGGGATGCCCAGCCGCGCGAAGACCCAGTCGACCAGGCCGTTGTCGGACAGGATGACCCGCCAGGCGTAGACCCGCACCAGGTAGCTGGCCCAGAGCGGCAGGAGCACGGCCACGGTCAGCGCCGCCCTGGTGCGCGGCGACGCGACGCGCGCCATGAAGTAGGCGATGGGGAAGGCGATCACCGCGTCGCCCACGGTCACGATCGAGGCGATGGCCACCGTGCGCGCCACGATGGTCAGGTAGACGCCCTCGTTGAGCATCTTCTGGAAGTTGGCCAGGCTGAACTGGTGCACGATCTGCTGCGTGTCCGGGTTCAGGGTCCAGAAGGCGGAGACGAGCAGGAGCACCAGCGAGCCGAAGTAGACGATCCCATACCACCCGGCAGGCGGCACCAGCAGGGCCAGCAGCTGAAGTCGCGGATGGCGGCTGATCCAGCCCAGCGCGCGGCGCCGGGCGCCGAGCGGCGGCCCGGTCGACGTGACAGCGGTCATCAGGGCAGGCGCATCACCGGGCCGGGTGGATTTCGCGGAAGGGCCGCCCGGTCGCGCAAGGCGGCCCTGCCCGTGCCAGGTCCGGGCTGACTAGCCCTTGACGCTCGTGTACCCGTCGATCCACTTGGTGTAGTCGACGCAGGTCTGGCCACGGCTGTCACCGCAGTCCGTGTGCGGGGTCTTCCAGAACGCGACGGCGTTGTAGAAGGTCGTATTGGTGGCATCGAAGATGGTGCAGAAGTCCTTGATGCCGTACGGGCCGTAGACGGCGTCTAGCTTGGGGCAGGCGAGCGGATTGGCCGGCGCCTCGCCGAAGTACTCGGCCGACTGGACCTGGGTGTCGGGCTGGAGCGCCCACGCCATCCACTTGTACATGCAGTTGGGGTGCTTGGCGTAGGTCGACATCATCCAGGTGTCGGCCCAGCCGGTCACGCCCTCGCTGGGCACGGCGGTCTTGATGGTGACCTTGGCGTCGGCCGTGATGGTGTTGGCCTGGTACTGCCAGGCCGTGCCGATGGTGGAGGTGCCGTTCTCGAAGTTGTCGATCTCGTCGGTGGCGGCCGACCAGTACTTGCCCACGAACGGTTGCTGCGCCTTGAGCAGCGCGACGGCGGCGTCGAACTGGGGCTGCGTCAGCTCATACGGGTCGGTGATGCCCAGCGCCGGCTGGGTCGCCTTGAGGTACAGCGCCGCGTCGGCGTGGTAGATCGGCCCGGCGTAGTCGGTGACCTTGCCCTTGTAGGCGGCCGCCTTGGTCGGATCGAAGACCGAGCTCCAGCTGGTCGGGGCGGTCGGGAAATCGGCCGTGTTGTACATCAGCAGGTTGGCGCCCCAGCCGAGCGAGATGCCGTAGTGCACGCCGTTGACGGTGTTGTGCGGCGGGCTTTGCAGGAAGGGCGAGATGTTGACGTAGTCGGGGATCAGGTTGACGTTGATGGGCGCGACCTCCCCGGCGTCGATGAGCCGGTTGGAGGCGTCGCCGGAGGCGGAGACGCCGTCGTACAGGCCGTGGTTCTGGGTCATCAGGTTGTACATGTCGTCCGAGGTGTCGGCCGTCTTGGCCTTGACCTGGCAACCGGTCGCCTGCTCGAAGGGTTTGACCCAGTCGTAGTGCGGGTCGTTGGAGCCGTCCTCCGCGTAGCCGGGCCAGATGACCAGGTCGAGTTCGCCTTCACCCGCCCCGACGGACGTGGGCAGGCTGGGCCCGGCCGCGGCCGACGCGGCCGCCGTCGACGAGGCAGCCGTCGGGGTGGCCGTGGCACCGCCACCCGTGCTCGGCTCGGGGGTCGGCGTGCCGCCGCTGCTGCAGGCACTGGCCATCACCGCGGCCGTCACCAGGACGGCCGCCCAACGCCGGTTGTTCACGTCTGCTCCTCCTCGTGCGTCGCCGGTGCCTGGCCGGCGTCCGCCTGCTCCGTGACCGCTCGATCGGGCGGTCCTTCGACCGGGTAGTTGTGCTCTCGCTTCCAGATGAGGCGGACGCGCCGACCGGCGGCCGCCAGCGCCTGGGTGGACGTCGTCTCGAGGTTCTGCTGGGTCACCACCAGGCGCGGGCCGGCGTCCAGCACCACGACGTAGCGCGTGTCCGATCCCAGGTAGACGACCTCGTTGATGTGGCCCGGTGCGGTGCTCTCGTCGGCGGCCACGGGGTCGTCGGGGGCGCCCAGGCGGATCTTCTCCGGGCGCACGGTGAACGTGCCGGGGCGGCCCACGATCTGCCGGGCGGCGTCGCCGCTGAGCAGGTTGGAGGTGCCGACGAAGCCGGCCACGAAGGCCGTCGCGGGGCGCTCGTACACCTCCGCCGGGGCACCCACCTGCTCGATCCGGCCGCGGTTGAAGACCGCCAGCCGGTCGCTCATGGCGAGCGCCTCCTCCTGGTCGTGGGTGACGTAGATGAAGGTGATACCGACGCGCTGCTGGATGGCCTTGAGCTCGAGCTGCATCTCCTCGCGCAGCTTCAGGTCGAGCGCCCCGAGCGGCTCGTCCAGCAGCAGCACCTTGGGCTGGTTGACCAGCGCCCGGGCTAGGGCGACGCGCTGGCGCTGCCCGCCCGACAGCTGCGCCGGCCGGCGCGCGTCGTAGCCTTCCAGGCGCACCATGCGCAGCGCCTCCGCGACACGGTGCGTCCGTTCCGCACGCGGGACCTTGCGGATCATCAGGCCGTAGGCCACGTTGTCGGCCACGCTCATGTGAGGGAACAGCGCATAGTCCTGGAAGACGGTGTTGACGTCGCGCTCGAAGGGCGGCTTGCGCGACACGTCCTCGCCGGAGAGCAGGATGCGGCCGGCGCTGGGCAGTTCGAAGCCAGCGATCATGCGCAGCGTCGTCGTCTTGCCCGAGCCCGACGGGCCGAGCAGCGAGAAGAACTCACCCGCCTCCACATCCAGGTTGACACTGGCTACGGCGACGACGTCGCCGAATGCTTTGCGCAGGTCCTCGAGATGGACCGCGGGCACCGGCGCGGCAGCCGCATCCGTGCTCCTGGGGACGTCGGCGGTAGCGGCGTGCACAGGTCCCTCGCTCAGCGGCCTGGGTGGCCGGCGATGCGGCCCGCACCACCCGCGGTGGCCGTCCCGCCCCGATGGGCACGCACTGTGCGACCTGCGGCCGATCCATGTCAAGTTGCGTCGAACGCGATGACCGTATGGCCGCCGACGCTACACTTGCGCCGTCATCGTCCACTAGGAGACCAGCCCGCATGACCTACGTCATCGCCGAGCCCTGTATCGATGTCATCGACCAGTCGTGTGTAGCCGTCTGCCCGGTCGATTGCATCCACTTCGAGCAGGGCGTCGACCGCCTGCTGTACATCGATCCCAACGAATGCATCGACTGCGGTGCGTGCGAGCCCGAATGCCCGGTCACCGCCATCTTCCCCGAGGACTCCCTGCCGCCCGAATGGGCTCCGTACACCCAGGTCAACGCCCAATGGTTCACGGACAAGGACGCCGCACGCGCGACGATCCAGGGCTGGAAGCCGACCGCCTGACGGCGGGTCCGTGGTCCGGGTAGCGGAGTGCGCATCGTCTCGTTGCTGCCCTCGGCCACCGAGATCGTCTTCGCCCTGGGCCTTGGCGATGAGCTCGTGGGCCGCACCCACGAATGTGACTACCCGCCGGGTGCGGCCGCCGTTCCCGTCCTGACGGCCGACGCGGCACCCGAGCCGGGCGCTTCCAGCCGGCGCATCCACGACCGGGTGCGCGAGCGTCTCCATGGCGGCAGTGCCATCTACCGGCTCGACGAGGCTGCCCTGACCGCGGCCCGACCCGACCTCATCCTGACCCAGGAGCTGTGCGACGTCTGTGCCGTCAGCTACCGGCAGGTGACCGAGGCCGTACGCGCCATCGACGCCGAGGTCGCGGTGGTCAGCCTGGAGCCGACGTCGCTCGAAGGCATCTTCAACACGATCACGACCGTCGGCGCGTTCACCTCCGCGGAGGATGAGGCGGTCGGCCTGGTGGAGGTCCTGCGCGAACGGTTGGCGGACATCGAGAACCGCGTGCTCGAGCGGCGACTCGACGGCCGGGCGCCCCCACGCGTGGTCTGCCTAGAGTGGCTGGAGCCGCCCTTCGCGGCCGGCCACTGGGTGCCGGAGCAGGTGCAGCGAGCGGGCGGCTGGGAGTTGCTCGGCCTGGCTGGCGCACGGGCCGTCGAGACCACCTGGCAGGCCGTCCGCGACGTCGATCCGCAGCAGCTGTTCCTGATGCCGTGTGGCTTCGACGCGCGACGCACGCGCGACGAAT
Organism: Candidatus Limnocylindrales bacterium; assembly: GCA_044449585.1. Classification (GTDB taxonomy): domain Bacteria; phylum Chloroflexota; class Limnocylindria; order Limnocylindrales; family CSP1-4; genus DASPUH01. Next base: position 9,107 of record JBIOID010000027.1, on the reverse strand, counting down.
GGGCGCGCTCGCCCCGACCGACCTGGTTCCCCGAGCTGGCCGCGGCCCGCGACGGGCAGGTCGTCGCGCTCGACGGCTCCGCCTACTTCAGTCGGCCGGGACCACGCACGATCGACGGCGTGGCCCTGCTGGCCGAGCTGATGGACCCCGACGGCTTCGCCGGCGAGGCGCCGGCGGCGAGCTGGCTCCCGATCGCGCCCGAGGGCGGCGCCTAGACCCGCGGCAAGGTGGTCAGCGCGGCCGCCACCTTCTCGGTCGGGTACTCGTAGTCCTCCAGGTCGCCGGTCAGGTAGCGCTCGTAGGCGGACAGGTCGAAGTGACCGTGGCCGCACAGGTTGAAGAGGATGACCCTCGCCTGGCCGGCCTCACGGGCGGCCACCGCCTCGTCGATGGCGACCTTGATGGCATGGGTCGGTTCGGGTGCCGGCAGGATGCCTTCCGCGCGGGCGAAGGCGACCCCCGCCGCGAAGGTCGCCCGCTGGTGGACCGCCTGGGCCTCGATCACGCCCTGCTCCTTGAGCAGGCTGACCAGCGGCGACATGCCGTGGTAGCGCAGCCCGCCGGCGTGGATCGGTTCCGGCACGAAGTCGTGGCCGAGCGTGTACATCTTGACCAGCGGCGTCATCTGGCCGGTGTCCCCGAAGTCGTAGGCGTAGACGCCGCGCGTCATCGACGGCGCCGCTTCCGGCTCGACCGCGATGATCCGGTAGTCGGCCTCACCGCGCAGCTTCTGGCCGATGAACGGGAAGGTCAGGCCGGCGAAGTTGGAGCCGCCGCCCGCACATCCGATGACCACGTCCGGCTTCTCGCCGGCCATGGCCATCTGCTCGAGCGCCTCCTGGCCGATGACCGTCTGGTGGAGCAGCACGTGGTTGAGCACCGAGCCCAGCGCGTACTTCGTGTCTTCTCGCTTGACCGCGTCCTCGACCGCCTCGGAGATAGCGATGCCGAGGGAGCCCGGGCTGTCGGGATCGGCCGCCAGGACCTTCCGGCCGTAGTCGGTCGAGAGGCTCGGGCTGGCCACCACCTCGGCCCCGTAGACCTCCATGAGCACGCGCCGATAGGGCTTCTGGTCGTAGCTGACGCGGACCATGTAGACCTTCACGTCGAGCCCGAACAGCGCCCCGGCGAACGCGAGAGCGCTGCCCCACTGGCCGGCGCCGGTTTCGGTCGCCAGGCGCTTGACGCCCTCGGCCTTGTTGAAGAACGCCTGCGCGAGGGCCGTATTGGGCTTGTGGCTCCCGGCCGGGCTGACGCCCTCGTACTTGTAGTAGATGTGGGCCGGCGTCTGGAGAGCCGCCTCCAGCCGATGGGCACGGTAGAGCGGCGTGGGCCGGTACAGGGCATACGCGTCGCGCACCGGCTCGGGGATCTCGATCTCCCGCTCGGTGCTCACCTCCTGGCCGATGAGCGCCATCGGGAAGAGCGGCGCCAGGTCGGCGGGGCCGATGGGCTGGCCGGTGCCCGGATGGAGGACCGGTGGTGGCGGCGTCGGCAGATCGGCCGCGATGTTGTACCAGGAACGCGGGATGCGGGACTCGTCCAGCACGAACTTGGTGCGCTGCGTCGCCATGACCCGCTCCTCCTCCTCGGTCGCCGGCTACCGGCCATCGGATGCGCGCCGTTGCCGCCGGGGGGCACAGGATACCGGGCGCGAGCCGACGGCGAGATGCCGCCCTGTCATGGCCGTCGACCAGCACCCAGGGCATCCATAGGGTGCTCGCCGAGCGTGGCCGAGCGGCGGGTGTCACGCACCGTGACCACTTGGGCCCCGAGGCCGTCGACCAGGTCGATCCCGACCGCCTACCACGGCGAACGGTCACGGGCAGCTACCGATGGCCCCCCCGGCGGCCCGGCCGGCGGTGCAGATGCCGCCCTCGACCCGTCTTCGTTCACTCACCGTGACCGGCGAGCGACCCACGACGCGTCGGCCGCCCCGCTGCGTGACATCGGTGGTCGTCGTGCGACGATGGCGCGGTGCCCGTGCGTGAGAGCTTCGATTGCCTGTGGTGTGGCCAGCACTGGACGGTGCGGGACCGGCGGGACCTGGAAGCCTGGGCGCACCTCTGCCCGGAGTGCCTGGGCCGCGCGGGCGACAACCCGTTCCTGCGCGCGCGGCTGCGCACCGCCCTGGCGGAGCGGGCGGGCGCCGCGCCCGAGCCGGCCGCCACCAGCCTCGCCGGCGCGGCCCAGGGCCGCGTGGCCGCCCCGGCGGCGGGGCCGGGCGACGCCGACCTCGTCGCCTACTACGACGCTCGGGCCGCGGAGTACGACGACTTCTACCTGCGCCGCGGGCGCTACGGGCGCGGCGTGATCGAGACCCTGGCGTGGCAGATGGAGCTCGACCAGGCGACCGCCTGGCTGGACGACCTGCCCCTCGGTGGCCGGATCGTGGAACTGGCGGCCGGGACGGGCTGGTGGTCCCCGCTGCTCGCCGCCAGGGGCGAGCTGTGGTGTTACGACGCGGCGGCGGCGCCCCTGGAGCTGGCCCGCCAGCGCCTCGTCGCGCATCATCTGCTGGCGCACATCCATCAACGCGACGCCTGGGCCTCACCGGAACCGCCCCCGGCCGGCGCCCTGTTCACGGGCTTCTGGCTGGGCCACGTGCCGCGCGAGCGCCTGGCCGGATTCCTGCGCCTGGCGCACGCATGGCTGGCGCCCGGCGGCACGTACGGGTTCATCGATGCGCGCCCCGACGCCGGCTCCGGGGCGGACGGCGACGCATGGGAGGCGGCCACCGAGTTCGCGACGCATCGGCTGGGGGACGGTCGCGTCTTCCGCGTGCCGACGGTGTACTACGAGCCAGCCGAACTGGAACGTGCCCTTCGGGCGGCAGGCTTCACGGCACCCAGCGTCACCACCAGCGGGCGCTTCTTCCTGCTGGGTCGCGCGACCGCCTGACGGGGCCGCTCGGCGCGGTGGCCGTCGGTATACTCGGCGCCCATGTCGCTCGCCTCCGCCCGCATCGCGATCGTCGGCTCAGGGGTCATGGCGGAGGCCATGATCGCGGGGCTCCTGCGCGGCGCCGAGGTCAGCTCGGAGCGCATCGTCGCCAGCCACCCCCGTGCCGACCGGCGGGCCGAGCTGGAACGGGAGTACGCGATCCGCACCGTCGAGGCCAACGCGGCCGCCGTGGAGGGCGCGGACGTCATCGTGCTCGGGGTCAAGCCGCAGATGCTGACCCGGGTCGGGCGGGACCTGGCACCGGTGCTGCGGGACGGCCAGCTCGTCCTGAGCATCATCGCCGGCGCCACGACGACGGCGCTGAGCAACGCCCTGCACCACCGCCAGATCGTGCGCAGCATGCCCAACACGCCGGCGCGCCTGGGACGCGGCATGACCGTCTGGTATGCCACCCCGGAAGTCACGGCTGCTCAACGCGGCCAGGCGGCCAGCCTGCTGCGCGCCCTGGGGGCGGAACTGATGGTCGACGACGAGCGCATGGTCGCGATGGCCACCGCCGTGAGCGGCACCGGTCCGACGTACGTCTTCCTGGTCATGGAGGCGCTCATCGACGCGGCCGTCCACCTGGGCTTCCCGCGCCACGTGGCCCACGACCTGGTGGTCGAGACGCTGGAGGGCAGCACCTACTTCGCCAAGCAGAGCGGCGACCATCCGGCGGTGCTGCGCAACATGGTCACCTCGCCCGGCGGGACGAGCGCCGCCGCGCTGCACGAGCTGGAATCGGGGCGCCTGCGGACGGTGCTCTCGGAGGCCGTGTGGGCCGCTTATCGGCGCACCGAGGAGCTCGGGCGGGAGCTCGAGGATGCCACCGCGCCCGACGCCGGCCACTGAGGGCGAGCGCTGGGCACCGATACCGGCTGGCTGCGCCTGGCGTCGATCTTCGCTGTCGCCAGCTTCGTCGAGACGGTCAGCTTCGGCCACTTCCTGACGTTCCTGCCGCTGCTCGTGCGCAGCCTCGGCGTGACCGACACCGATCTGGCCGTGACGGTCGGTGTGCTCTCCGTGGCGGCGTTCATCGCCGGCCTGCCGCTGGTCCCGTTCTGGGGCGCGTGGGCCGATCGCTATTCGCGCAAACTGGTCATCGTGCGCAGCGCGGCCGTGGAGACCGTGCTCTTCCTGCTGTTGTCGCGGGTGGACCAGGTGGCGCAGCTCTTCCTGCTCGTGCCGATGGCCGGCCTGGTCCTGGGCAACACGGGGGTGATGCTGTCGGAGGTCTCCGATCGAGCACCGCGGGAGCGGCTGGCCTTTGCCATCAGTATCGTCGGCATGGCGAGTCCGCTGGGCTTCGCCATCGGGCCGGCCGTCGGCGGCGTGATCGCCGATCACTCGTCGGTGCAGACGCTCTTCCTGATCGATGGCGTCCTCTCGGCGCTGGTGGTGGTCATGCTGGCGACCCTCTATCACGAGCGACACCGGGTGCCGTCCGGCGTGTCGGTGCTGGGCCTCGTGAGGGCCTCGCTGCTGGCGATCGTGCGCACGCCGCTGGCGCGCGGCGTCTTCGTGGCCTATTCGCTGGTCCTGCTCGGTCAGCGCCTGATCGCGCCGTACGTGCCCATCTACGTGCAGCAGCTGGCCGGACCGGCGCAGCTGGCGACGGTGGTCGGCCTGGTGGCGGGCGTCTACGGGCTGGCCTCAGCCATCGGGTCGCCGCTGGCCGGCAGCGTGGCCGATCGGGCCGGCTACCGGCGTGTCTTCACGGTCGGCGTCATCACCGCCGGGACGTGCCTGATGCTGGCAGCCGTCGCCCCGTCGCTGCTGGCCTTCACCCTGATCTACGCGCTCTTCGGCATGGGCTTCGCCACGTGCAGCGCGATGCTCTTCACGATGCTCGCCGCCGGCCTCCCGACGACGATCCGCTCCAGCGTCCTGAACCTGGCGCTCGCGCCGCTCTACCTGAGCGGCGTGGTCGGGTCGCTCATCTCGGCGGCCGTGCTGCGGGTCAACGGAGGTGACCTGGCTCCGCTCTGGGTGGCCGGCGGCATCGTCGCGCTACTGGCGCTCGTGCCGGTCAGCCGCCTGCGGCTCCAGGCTGCGACCGCGCCCGCCACGATGGCATGATGCCCGAGGTGCCTCGACCTGCCGCCACGGATGCCCGGCCCATCGCCAACCCGAATATGCGCGACCGGCTGACCATCGAGGCGGTCGTCGCCGTGGCGCCGCCCACCGGCTTCCGCATCTCGCCCGACGGCCGCTCGGTGGCGTACCTGGACGAGGTGGCCGGCGCCCGCCAGGTCTGCGTCCTGCCGTTGCGGGGCGGGCCGCGGCAGCAGTTGACGGCGCTGGCCAAGGACGCCAGCGAGGTGGCCTGGTCGCCCGACGACACACGCCTGGCGTACGTGTGCGAGACCGCCATCTGGGTCATCGAGGCGGACGGCGGGCGGCCCCGGCGAGTGGCCGACCATCCGGCCGGCAATACGTCGCCGTGCTGGGCACCCGATGGCGAGCGGCTGCTGTTCATCTCGCGAAGGCGTGGCTGGAGCCAGCTGTGGCTGGTCGACGTGCCGCGGCCGGCGCGCGGACGCCCGCCCTCGACCGAGCGGCTGCGCGTGCCGCGCTGCCTGACCCCCTCGCCGCACGACAACGAGCTGCCGAGCTGGTCGCCCGACGGCCGCTGGATCGCCTTCGCCTCCCTGCGCTCGACGGACCTGGCCGCCCAGCAGATCTGCGTGCTGGACGTGGACGCGGCGGAGGGCGGCCGGCACGGTGACGCGGTGCGCATCGTGGCCGGCGCGGACTCGATGGCGGTGGCCGCCGGCTGGTGGCCCGACTCGACGGCCCTGGTCTTCACGGATGACCGCGAGGGCTGGTTCCAGGTGGCCCGGGTGGCCCCGGACGGCGACCCGGGCAGCTACGTCACCCTGACCAGCGGGGCGGTCGAGCACGGCGACCCGTCCGGCGAGTCGCCCTATGCGCCGCTGGTCTCGCCGGATGGGCACCACGTGGCCCACGTGCGCATCCACGGCGGGCTGGTGGACCTGGTCGTGGCCCACCTCACGCCCGGTGGTCGCGCGATCGTCGGCGAGGTGTCGGTGCAGCCGGAACCGGGCGTGTGGCGCCTGGTGGCGTGGGTCGGCACCGACCACCTGGCGGCCGTGGGCGACACAACGATACGGCCGCCCGACCTGTGGCTGCTGCCGGTGCCCGGACTCGCGGCTGCCGGCGCCCGGCCGCGCCAGGTGACCGCATCACTGCCCGGCGCGGTGCCCGTCCGTCGTTTCGTCGCGCCGGAGCGCATCCGCTTCACGGCCCGCGACGGCCTGGCCATCCAGGGCACGTTGTGGCGTCCGTCCGGCCCCGCCCCGGCCATCGTCGCCGCGCACGGCGGCCCGACCTGGCAGACCTACGCGGGCTGGCAGCCCTTCTTCGAGCTGCTGGCCCAGGAGGGCATGGCGATCGTGGCACCCGACTTCCGGGGCTCGACCGGCTATGGACGGGCCTTCCGGCACGCCAACGTCGGTGAGTGGGGCCACGCCGACTGCCAGGACTGCATCGACGCAGCGCGCTGGGCGGCAGCCCAACCGTGGTGCGACGGACGGCTGGCCATCTACGGCGGGTCGTACGGCGGCTACATGACGCTGTGTGCGCTGGTCGAGGAGCCCGGTCTGTGGCGGGCCGGGGTCGACCTGTACGGCGACTCGGAGATCGCCGAGTCGTTCCGTCACGGCGACCGCATCGGCCGGCTCGACCTGGAACGCCAGATGGGTTCGCCGGACGATGCCGCGATGGTCGACACGTACCGCCGCGGGTCGCCCGTCTACCGCGCCGAACGCATCGAGGCGCCGCTGCTCATCCTGCACGGCCGCCGCGACAAGCGCGTCGTGCCGCTCATGAGCGAGCGCATGGTCGAGGCGCTCGAGATCGAGGCCAAGCACCACGAGGTCCACTGGTACGACGACGAAGGCCACGGCTGGAAACGCCGGGAGAACCGCCGCGACGCGTACGAGCGCATCCTGAAGTTCCTCAAGCGCCACCTGCTCGACCAGGAACCGCCACCCGCCTGACCGCGGCCGCTACCGGCCACGGCGCGTGCGGCGCCGACGACGTGCCGTCGCGTTGCCGGTCCCGTCGTAGGCCACGATGCTGATGGAGCCGTCCTCCTCGAGGGTCGCCAGCTTGACCTGGCGGACGTCCTCCAGGCCGTGTTCGCGGAGGGCCGCCCCAAGGTCCGACTGGTCGAGCTCCTCCTCCTCGACCACGGCCGGCAGCCACGTGCCATCGCGCCCGATGGTCGTCGGCTCGAATTCGACCAGGTGGCGCACCCACGGGACGCGGCTGCGGGAGAAGGCGATGGCGCCGCTGAGCGCGAAGATCGTGATGAGCACGATGAGGCCGCCGGTGACGGTCGAGTCGGGGCCGGTCATGGCCGGCTGGAGCGCGTTGGCCGCGAGCAGCACGAGCGCCAGGTCGAAGATCGTGAACTGCCCCAGCTCCCGCTTGCCGGACAGGCGCAGCAGGACGAAGAAGATGCCGTAGACGATGAGCGTCCGGAGCACCAGTTCGAGCGGTGAGACGGTCAGCTGGAACATAGAGCCTCTCCGATCCTCGTGTGATCCACCCGCGACGCCGGGGGTCGCCGGCTGCCTGCTCGCCGCAGCGCCCGCTACGATACGGCCGATGAGCGCCGCCGCTTCGGTCGCGCGGGAGGTGCCCGCCCGGATCCTGCGCGGCGGTCTGCTGTGGGCGTCGCGCCGCCGCTCACTCGCCCGCCTGGCGACGGCGACGCCGCTGACGCGCGGCATGGTCTGGCGCTTCGTCGCCGGCGAGACCCTCGAGCAAGGCCTCGATGCGCTGGAACGGCTGCGTGACGCCGGGTTCCGCACGACCGCCGACGTGCTCGGCGAGTCGGTCGCCAGCGCGGCCATGGCCGATCAGGCGGTCGAGCGGTACGTCCGCCTGCTGGAGGGCCTGGCGGCGCGCGGCCTCGAGGGCAACGTGAGTCTCAAGCTGACCCAGATGGGTCTCGACATCGACGCGTCCGTCTGCCGCGCGAGCCTGGAGCGCGTCCTTGCCGCGGCCTCCGCCACCGGCGCCTTCGTGCGCGTCGACATGGAGGACCACGCGCGCACCGATGCCACGCTCGGCCTGGTGCGCGAACTGCGGCCCACGTACCCCCAGGTGGGCGTCGTCGTACAGGCTTACCTGCGTCGCTCGGCCGACGATGTGTCAGGCCTGATCGCCAGCGGCACGCGCGTCCGCCTGTGCAAGGGGGCGTACCAGGAGCCGGCCAGCGTCGCCTACCCGCACAAGACGGATGTCGACACCAACTACGAGCGCCTCGCGCGACGGCTCCTGGAGGGCGGCCCGTATCCGGCCCTGGCGACGCACGACGAGCCGCTCATCGAGCGGCTGCTGGCGTTCGTCGCGGCGCGCGGCATCGACCCGGCGGCCTACGAGTTCCAGATGCTCTACGGCGTACGGCGGGACCTGCAGGACCGGTTGCGCCGGGAGGGCCACACCGTCCGCCTGTACGTACCCATCGGGACCGAGTGGTACCCGTACTTCATGCGGCGGCTGGCGGAGCGACCGGCCAACGTGCTCTTCATGGCCCGCTCGCTGCTGCACGAGGAGCGCCGGCGGCGCTCGAACTAGGGCAGGGCCGTCAGGCCCCGGCGGGGTCCGGCGGGCGCGCGAGGTCGTCGAGCTGCGCCGCGTGCTCCTCGAGGTGGTCGACCAGGAACCGCTGCACCATCGCCGGGAGGACCATCACGCCGAGCGTCGGGTGGCGACCCGTGAGCGCCCAGCCGGCGCTTGGCAGGGCGCCCAGCCAGGTCTCGGCGGCCCGGATGCCATCGTCGACGCGGGCGTGCAGCGCCGCCGGATCGACCGCGCGGTCGCGTTCGATGGCCGCGATCCGCCCCGGGTCAGCGGCCGTGCGGCCGAACGGCGGCGGTTCGGCGCCCCCGGAGGCGCCGGCAGCGCCGAGCCGTTGGAACTGGCCGACCCAGTAGGCCGGGAACTCGGCCAGGTGGGCCCAGACCTGGCCGGCGTCCCAGCGTTCGCCGGTGCGCGGGTCGGCCCCGGTCAGGCCGGCGTGCGCGCCGCTCCGGGCATGCGCGGCCAGGCGCTGGCGAACAGCCTCCAGGCGGAGCAGCGCCGCCTGCCCAGGACCTGCATCGGCGTCAGCGGTCGTGAGAGGATGCGGC
>JBIOID010000026.1:0-14156 GCA_044449585.1 Candidatus Limnocylindrales bacterium | reverse complement strand
GGTGCACATCGAGGTCGGGGATCTGGCGCAGCAGGAGCTCGACCGGATCGGCCGTGAAGCGAGCGGACAAACCGCGCCGCACGTCGCGGCCCATCACGAGGTGCGTGATGCGCAGGTCGCGGGCCAGGTCGACGAGTCCACCCACGAGGTCACGGGCCGGGTGGTGCACCACGTCTGCCCCCAGGTCGGTGGCGTAGTCGAGGTTCTGCTGCAGGTCGCGCGCGCGATCCAGGGGCAGGCGCTCGACCGCGGGCGTCTCGATCACGGCCGCCGTCAGCTGGGCGCCGAGCGCGGTCGCCAGGGCGGCCCCGCGATGCAGCGCGCGGCGGCTGACGGCCCGGTCGTCGACCGCCACCAGGACGCGCTCGCTGACCGGCCGGAGTCGTCCCATGCCCTGCTCGGTGACGATCCCCTCCAGCTGCTCGTCGACGGCGCGCGTGACGAAGCGCAGCGCCAGCTCGCGCAGGGCGGTCAGGTTGGGCTCCGTGAAGAAGCGGTCAAGCGCCAGGCGGGCTCGCTCGGGCGGATAGACGTTGCCATGGCGGATGCGCTGGCGCAGGGCGTGGGGGCTCATGTCGACCAGCTCGACCTCGTCGGCGGCCTCGATCATCGCGTCCGGCAGGCGCTCGTTGACGGGCGCGCCCACGATGGTGGCCACGGCATCGGCGACCGACTCCACGTGCTGCACGTTGCAGGTGCTGACGACGTCGATGCCGGCGTCGCGGATCAGGTCCACGTCCTGCCAGCGCTTCTCGCGCAACGAGCCGGGCACGTTCGTGTGGGCCAGCTCGTCGATCAGGGCGACGGCGGGGTGGCGCGCGATGACCGCGTCGGTGTCCATCTCCTCGACGGTCACGCCGCGGTACTCGACATGCAGGCGCGGCACGATCTCGAGACCTTCGAGCAGGGCCTGGGTGCGCGGCCGGCCGTGGACCTCCACGTACCCCACGACCACGTCGGTGCCGCGCTCGAGGCGCCGGTGGCCCTCCTCGAGCATGCGGTAGGTCTTGCCCACGCCGGGCGCCATGCCCAGGTAGAGGCGCAGGCGACCGCGTGCGGCGTGCTCCTCGGCGGCGACCCGGGCGAGCATCTCCTCGCCACTCGGTCGCCGATCCTCCGCCTCGCTCATGGCCTGCAGTATCTCCTTACTGGGTCGTGGTCAGCAGCCCATCGAGGTCCAGGTTGAGCTCCAGCACGTTGACGGCCGGCTCACCGATGAAGCCGAGCAGGGGCTGGGTCGTGTGCCGGGCGACGATGGCGCGGACCGCGTCGGGGGTCATCCCGCGCGCCGCCGCGACCCGGTTCACCTGGTACTCGGCGGCGGCCGGACTGATATCCGGATCAAGGCCCGAGGCGGAGGACGTCACCAGATCGACCGGGACAGGGCCGCCGCCGTTGGCCTTCTGCATCGCGTCGACCGCGGCCGTGACGTTGTCGATGAGCGCCTTGTTGGTGGGGCCCAGGTTGGTGCCCGCGCTGCTCGTACCGTCGTACCCGGCCGGGTTGCTGGCCGTGACGCCGGCGGCCGACGGGCGGCCCCAGAAGTACTTGGGCTGGTCAAAGGCCTGTCCGATCAGGCTGGATCCGACCGTCTGGCCGTTGACCGTGATGAAGGAGCCGTTGGCCTGCGTCGGGAAGGCGACCTGGGCGATGAGCGTCACCACGGCCGGGTAGGCGGCGCCGGTGATGAGGGTCATGGCCACCAGCAGGGCGATGGCGGGAGCCAGGACGCGGCGAAGGAAGTGCGACATCGGACGACCTCAGGCGAGATGAAGCGCGGACACGAGCACGTCGATGGCCTTGATGCCGATGAACGGCGCCACGATGCCACCGAGGCCGTAGATGAACAGGTTGCGTTGCAGCAGCTCGCTGGCGGGGGCGGCGCGGAAGCCCACGCCGCGCAACGCGAGGGGGATCAGCGCGATGATGACCAGGGCGTTGAAGATGACGGCCGAGAGGATCGCGCTCTGGGGTGTGGACAGACCCATGATGTTGAGCGCCCCGAGCTCCGGGTAGACGCTCACGAACATCGCCGGCAGGATCGCGAAGTACTTGGCGACGTCGTTGGCGATGGAGAACGTGGTGATCGAGCCGCGGGTGATAAGCAGCTGCTTGCCGATGGCGATGACCTCGAGCAGCTTGGTCGGGTCGGAGTCCAGGTCGACCATGTTGGCCGCTTCCTTGGCCGCGGAGGTGCCGCTGTTCATGGCCAGGCCAACGTCGGCCTGGGCCAGGGCGGGGGCATCGTTGGTGCCGTCGCCGGTCATGGCCACCAGGTGGCCATCCGCCTGCTCCTGCCGGATGAAGCCGATCTTGTCCTCCGGCTTGGCCTGCGCGATGAAGTCGTCGACGCCCGCCTCGCGGGCGATCGTGGCCGCCGTGCGCGGGTTGTCGCCGGTGACCATCACCGTGCGGATGCCCATCCTTCTGAATTCGGCGAAGCGTTCGATGAGGCCTTCCTTGACCGTGTCCTTGAGTTCGATGACGCCCATGACGCGGCCGTCGCGGCGCATCGCGAGCGGCGTCGCGCCCGCGTCGGCGAGGCGGTCGGTCGTGTCACGGATGAGCGGCGGAAGGGCCGCGTCGAGGTCGTGCTCGATGGCGTCGACGGCGCCCTTGAGGACGGTCTCGCCGCTCGTCAGGCAGACGCCGCTGGTGCGGGTCTCGGCCCGGAAGGGGATGTCCTCGGCGATGGTCGCGGTCAGCTGTCGGAACCCGGCTCCGTCCGTCGTGCCCCCGGGTGCGCCCAGCTCGGCCAGGCGCTTGCGCGCCAGTTCGACGATCGACCGACCCTCCGGCGTCTCGTCGTGGGCCGATGCGATGAGCGCGGTCGTGACGGCCTCGGCCTCGCTGACGCCCGGCGCGGCGGTGACCGAGGCGGCCAGGCGGTTGCCGTAGGTGATGGTGCCCGTCTTGTCGAGCAGGATGACATCGACGTCGCCCGACGCCTCGACGGCCCGCCCGCTCATGGCCAGCACGTTGAAGCGGGCGACGCGGTCCATGCCGGCGATGCCGATGGCCGACAACAGCCCGCCGATGGTGGTCGGGATGAGGCAGACCAGCAGGGCCACCAGGGCCACCGTATCGACCACCGTGCCGGCATACGAGCCGAACGGCCGCAGCGTCACGACGGCCATCAGGAACACGATGGTCAGCCCGGCCAGCAGGATCGCCAGGGCGATCTCGTTGGGTGTGCGCTGCCGCTTGGCGCCCTCGACCAGGGCGATCATGCGGTCCAGGAACGTCTCGCCCGGGTTGGCGGTCACGGTGATGACGAGGCGGTCGCTGGTCAGCGTCGTGCCGCCCGTCACGGAGCTGCGGATGTCGGTGCCGGGCTCCTTGAGCACGGGCGCCGATTCGCCGGTGATGGCCGATTCGTTGACGAAGCCCAGGCCCTCGATGACGTCGCCGTCGCCCGGGATGGTCTCGCCGGCCTCGACCACGATGACGTCGCCCTTGCGCAGCTCGGACGAGCCGACCGCCTCCAGCGAGCCGTCGGCGAGGCGGCGGTGGGCCGTCGTCACCGAGCGCGTGCGCCGCAGCGTGGCGGCCTGCGCCCGCCCACGGGCTTCGGCCACGGCCTCCGCGTACGTGGCGAACAGCACGGTGAACCACAGCCAGATGGCGATCTGGACCTGGAACCCGAAGCCGGCGGCCCCGGTCGTGGGCTGCACGCCGGTCACGTTCGCGATGGCGATGAGCGTCACCAGGGCGGCCGTGATCTCGACCACGAACATGACCGGGTTCTTGATCAGCGTGCGTGGATCGAGCTTGCGGAAGGCCTGCGGCACGGCGGCCCGGAGCAGGTCCGGATCGAGCACGCCGCGCGGCCCGGGCGCGCCACCGGCCGGGGCGGCCTGGCGGCGGCCGCCGAAGCGCTGGAAGCGGCGCGTGCCGCGGGAGAGATCGATGGCCTGGTTGAGCTCCATGCTTAGAAGACCTTTCCAGCGTTCTGCATGAGTTGCTCGACGATCGGTCCCAGCGACAGGGCGGGGAAGAACGTCAGCGCACCGACGATGACGACCACGCCGATGAGGAGGACGCCCCACAGGACGCCCGTGGTCGGGAAGGTGCCCAGCGACGGGGCGACGCGGCGTTTGGCGGCCATCGAGCCGGCCAGGGCCAGGATGGGCACGATCATGCCGTACCGACCGATGAGCATGGCGAACGCGCCGGTGATGTTGTAGAAGGGCGTGTTGCCGGTCAGGCCGGCGAAGGCCGAGCCGTTGTTGCCCGTCTGGCTGGAGTAGGCGTAGAGGATCTCGCTGAACCCGTGGGGGCCGGGGTTGAGCGGCCCGGCGAGGCCCGCCGGCAGCACGGACGCGAGGGCCGTGAAGCCCAGGATGCTGGCGCCCAGGACGAGCGCGACCAGCATGGCCATCTTGATCTCGTAGCTCTCGACCTTCTTGCCCAGGTACTCCGGGGTCCGACCGACCATCAGGCCGGCGATGAAGACGGCCAGGATGGCGCCGATCACGAGCATCCCGTAGATGCCCGCCCCGATGCCGCCGGGGGCGATCTCACCGAGTTCGATGTTGAACATGGGGATCAGGCCGGCGATGGGCTGGAAGCTGTCGTGCCAGGCGTTGATGGCGCCCGTGCTCGTGCCGGTCGTGGCGGCCGCGAACAGGCCACCGACCGCCGAGCCGAAGCGCACCTCCTTGCCTTCCATGTTGCCCAGGGCCTGGTCGACGCCGGCCGGGAAGAGCGGGTTGCCGGCCGCTTCGCCGTGCATCGCGATCACCGCGCCGACGACCAGGATGGCGGCCATGGCGCCGAAGATGGCCCAGCCCTGGCGCTGGTTGCCGGCATAGCGGCCGAAGGTGTAGGTCAGGGAGAACGCGCACGCGAGGAGGAGGGTGATCTCGACGATGTTCGTCAACCCGGTGGGGTTCTCGAAGGGGTGGGCGGAGTTGGCGTTGAAGAAGCCGCCCCCGTTGTTGCCCATCTCCTTGATCCATTCCTGGGACGCGACCGGGCCCAGGGAGATGTTCTGGACCGCGCCCTGCAGGGTCGTGACGACCGCTGTCGGGTTCCACGTCTGCGGCACGCCCTGCCAGACGAGGATGAGCGCGCCCACGATGGAGATGGGCAGCAGGATGTAGAGGACGCCGCGGGTGAGGTCGACCCAGTAGTTGCCGAGCGTCTTGGCGCTGCGGCGGGTCAGGCCGCGGATGAGGGCGATGGCGACGGCCAGGCCCGTGGCGGCGGACGTGAAGTTGCGCACCGCCAGGACGCCGGCCTGGGAGAGGTAGCTGGCGGCCGACTCGCCCGAGTAGTTCTGCCAGTTGGTGTTGGTCTCGAAGCTGACCGAGGTGTTGAAGGACAGATCCGGCGACATGGGCGCGATGTGGGACGGGTTGAAGGGCAGGATGTCCTGGATGCGGAAGACGATGTAGCCGGCGACGATGGCCACGGCCGCGAACACGAGCACGGCCACCGTGTAGCCCTTCCAGTCCATCTCCGTCGTTTCGTCGATGCCGCACAGGCGATAGACGGTGCGTTCGATGGGGCGGATCACCGGGCTCAGGAAGACCCGTTGCCCCTCCATGACGCCATGGATGTAGCGACCGAGGATGGGCGTGATGAGGAGGATGGCCGCGCACACGGCCAGCAGCGTGAAGAGTTCGTTGGGGGCCATCGGTCAGAAGTCCTCCGGGCGCAACAGCGCCCACAGGAGGTAGACGAAGACCAGGGCGCTGATGACGCCGGCGATGACGTCGAGGATGTTCATCAGCGCACCCGGTCGCACAGCCACAGGAAGCCGGCGAACGCCGCTCCTGAGAACAGTCCGATCAGCAGGATCTGAAGATCGCTCACCCGAGCACCTCACTCGACTCCGTTGAAGCGGCCGCTCCGGGGCCGCTGACGTACCGTGCGACGCACGCCGTCAGCAGCGCCATCGGGACGGGCTTGGGCAGATAACCGGCGACGCCGAACTCGCGCAGCCGCTGGGGCCGGATCTCGGTACCGCTGAGGATCACGACCGGTGGCGAGCCGGCTGCGGCGAGGCTCCCTTCGCGCAGCAGCGACCAGCCGGACTCGCCCGGCAGGTTGATGTCGAGCAGGAGCAGGGCGGGCCGCAGGCCGGTCGCCAGCAGGCGACGGCAGGCGTCGATGGTGTCGGCGGTCACGACGGAGAAGCCGTGCGCCTCCAGCTGCCGCGCGACCAGGTCGGTGAAGGCCGTGTCGTCGTCCACGAGCAGGACCGGGCCGCCAGCCCGCGGTTCTTCAGGCATCAGCGCTGACCTCCACCTGGCATGTATCGGTCCAGGGCGACCACAGTTCATGCACCTCGACCAGTTGCTGGCGTGCGAGGCCCGCCACCCGCGGCAGGATCTGCGCGCCGAAGGCCAGCCCGCCGACAGTGACGTGCGTCGTACTCCCGGACGCGACCAGGGCGATGGCCCCTTCCACCAGCCGCAGCTCGCGCACGATCGCCCGGCGCACCAGCCGACGGTCGAGGTCAGCCGTGGGACGGCGAGCAGCGGTATCGGACGAGCGGTCCATGCCCTGAACATAGGCAAGGCCCCAAGGGGCAGAGGGGCCCGGACAGGCTCGAAACGCTCAACGATCGCTCAAACCGTCGGGCGCGTCGATCGGCCCGCCTCAGGCGCCTATGATTGGTGGGTGGGTCCAGGCCTGTCCTCGTACGCGCCGGACCGCGCCACCGCGCCATGACCGACGCGCGCAAACAGCTGCCGGGTCGCAAGCCGGGCGATCGCCGGGTGGTGATCGAGCGGCCCCATGCCAAGTACTTCCGCTACCAGGCGCCGGGCGTCCTCCAGGCGCGCCTCGCCGCGGAAGATGCGCGCACACCGTGGGGGCACCTGCAGGCGCGGAGCCGTCGCGTCCTCTTCGGCCGGCCCCTGTCCAACGAAGAGGAGCTGGTCGAGCGCCTGCCCAAGTGGAAGGCGCTGCCCGTCTTCTCCTCCGACGTCATGTCGTCGGTGGCCTATGCGACCGAGGCGAGCCTGTACACGCTCCTCGGGGTGGGCACGCTCGCCTTCGCCTGGTTGCTGCCCATCTCGTTCGCGATCGTCGGCGTGCTCGCCCTGGTCACGCTCTCGTACCGCCAGACGATCAAGGCCTATCCCAATGGTGGCGGCAGCTACATCGTGGCCCACGCCAACCTGGGCGTGATGCCGGGTCTTGTGGCGGCGGCAGCGCTGCTCACGGACTACGTGCTGACCGTCGCGGTGAGTGTCTCGAGCGGCGTACAGGCCCTCTATTCGCTGTTCCCGCCGCTCCTGCCCGTCGCGGTGCCACTGATCGTGCTGTTCATCCTGATGGTGATGGCGGTCAACCTGCGCGGCGTCCGTGAGAGCGGCACGATCTTCGCCGCGCCGACGTACATCTTCCTGGGCAGCGTGCTCTTCATGCTCGGGCTCGGCGTGCTCCACACGCTTCTGGGCCAGGCGCCCCAGGTGACCGGCGTGGTGCCCGCGGTGGTGCCGGCCGAGACGTTCGGGTTGCTGCTCCTCATGCGCGCGTTCGCTGACGGCTGCTCGGCCATGACCGGCACCGAGGCGGTGGCCAACGGCGTGCCCGCCTTCAAGCCCGTGGAGTGGCGGAACGCCCGGACCACCATGCTGGTCATGGCCGTCCTGCTGGCCACGATGTACCTGGGCACGTCCTTCCTGGCCCACGTATCGGGCGCCCTGCCGGCCGCCAGCGGCGAGTCCGTCCTGTCGCAGATCGGCCGCTCCGTGTATGGCGCCGGACCGCTGTGGTACATCCTGCAGCTCTCGACGATGGGCATCCTCGTCCTCGCGGCCAACACGAGCTTCGCCGACTTCCCGCGCGTCGCCTCGATCCTGGCCAAGGATGGCTACTTCCCCCGCCAGTTCGCCTTCCGGGGCGAGCGGTTGGCCTTCAACGCGGGCATCGTCGCCCTGGCGCTCGTGTCGATCGTGCTGGTGGTGGCCTTCAACGGCCAGGTCGAGGCGCTGATCCCGCTCTACGCCATCGGCGTCTTCACCGCGTTCACCCTGTCGCAGGCGGGCATGGTCCGCCACTGGTTCGTGGAGCGCGGTGCGGGCTGGCGGCGCAGCGCGTTCCTCAACGGGCTGGGCGCCACCACGACGGCCATCGTGGTGGTCATCTTCGCGGTCGCGAAGTTCGCGCTCGGCGCCTGGATCATCCTCGTGGTCGTGCCCGTCCTGGTCGCCGTCATGCTCTTCATCCATCGTGCCTACGCCCAGGAGTCCCGGGGCCTCGACGTCAGCTCCGACGTGGTCATCCCGCATCCTCACCGGACGCAGCGGGTCGTGGTCGCGGCGCCATCCTTCACGCGGGCGGTGGTGCAGGCGATCCGCGTCGGCCTGACGATGGCCAGCGACGTCGACGTGGTGCACGTGACGGCCGATCTCCAGGAGGGTGAGCGGTTCCGGGAGCGGGTCGAGCGCCAGGTGCCCAACGCGGTCGTGGTGACCGTCGAGTCGCCCTACCGCTCACTGGTCAACCCGTTCGTGCGCTATCTGCAGGTGTCGCAGGAGGAGCACCCGACGGGGGTCACGGTCGTGCTCATCCCGGAATACGTGCCGCGCCACTGGTGGGAACGGTTCCTGTACAACCAGAATTCGCACCGCATCCGCAACGCGCTCGTGGGGCGCCAGGACATCGTGGTGCTCGACGTGCCCTACCGGCGTGAAGGACCTTGACCGCCCGCCCCTGCGCTAACTCGGGCGGGATGTCTCCCGGAAACGGTAGCCGACGCCGGGCTCGGCCTGGATCAGGTCGCCCGCCTCGCCCGTCGGGTCAGCCGCGGCGAGCTTGCGCCGCAGGCGGCTGACGTAGACGTGCAGGTAGTGGGACTCATCTGAGTAGGCCGTACCCCAGACGGCGCGCAGGAGGCGGCCGCGCGTCAGCAGGCGGCCGGGCTGGCTGATCATCACCTTGAGCAGCTCGTACTCCCGCGGCGTGAGGGTCACCGGCTGTCCCGCGACGTGGACCGTGTGGCGCCCCAGGTCAAGGTCGATGGGGCCGGCCACCAGCTGGCCCTCCGCGTCCGCCGCCGGCCCGGCTGCCCGCCGCAGGAGGGCCGCCACCCGAGCGCGCAACTCGGCCGAGCTGAAGGGCTTGGTCACGTAGTCGTCGGCGCCGGCCTCCAGGGCGCGCACCTTGTCCGCCTCCGCGCCGCGCGCCGACAGCACCAGGATGGGTGTCGTCGCGTCACGCCGCACCCGGCGGATGATGGCCTGGCCGTCAGCGTCGGGGAGGCCCAGGTCGAGCACGATGAGATCCGGCCTGCGCGCGTCCCAGTGACGGAGCGCCTCGCGCGCCGATCCGGCTTCCGCGACGTGGTAGCCGTGCGCCTGGAGGTAGGTCTGCAGCAGGTGCCTCGTCGCGCTGTCGTCCTCCACGATCAGCAGCGCGGCGCCCGCCGGCTGATGGGCGGCGTTCACGAGCGAGCCTCCTCGGGCGGGTTGGGCGCGGCCGGCAGTTCGAGCGTGACCGCCAGCCCGCCCAAGGGGGAGGGGGCCGCGGCGACGTGCCCGCCCATCGCTTCCACCATGCCCTTGACGACGCTCAGGCCGATGCCCAGCCCGCGACGCGACGGACCGCCCCGCTGGCGCACGCGGTAGAACTTCTCGAACAGGCGCGGGAGGGCCTCCGGCGGCACGCCCGGCCCGCCGTCCTCGACCGTGATGACGACACGGTCGGGTCCGGCCGGGCGGGCACTGACCGCGACGGCGGCATCGGGCCCCCCGTGGTGGATCGCGTTCTCCAGCAGGTTGGTCAGCGCCTCGTCAAGGTAGACGGCATCGACCAGGACCGGCGGCAGGTCGTCGGGGATGGTGACGGTCAGGCGTGAGCCGAGTGCGCCGGCGAGTCGGGCGACGACCGGGCGGACCACCTCGTCGACCGGCAGGACCTCCCGCTCCGGCCGCAGGACGCCGGCCTCCAGCCGGCTCATGTCCAGCACGTTGTGCACGATGCGATCGAGCCGCTGCGCCTCGTTGTCGATGGTCTGGGCCGTCTGACGACGCTCGGGATCGCTCCAGTCGAGCGCCGGATCCAGCAGGGCGCCCGCGGCCGCCCTGATGGTGGCCAGCGGGGTGCGCAGATCGTGCGAAACGGAGTCGAGCAGCGCCGTCTTGAGCGCCTCGCTCTGCCGCGCGACCTCGGCCGCCATCGCTTCGTGCGCCAGCATCTCGCGCTTCAGGGCCAGGCCGAGCTGGTCGGCGGCGAGGGCCAGCAGGCGCGTCTCCTCGCGCGATGGATCGCCCGCCTCGCGCGCGCGCGCACCCCACAGGTAGCCCGTCGGCGTGCCGTCGGCGATGATCGCCACGCGGTACAGGCAGGTCGGGCGGGGGTGGTCCGGCGCCGCGGCCCCGGGCGCAAGGTGCGCCCGGACCCATCGCGCGGGTTCGTCGCCCGGTCGGCGCGTCAGCGTGGACGCCATCGCGCTGAACGGGAGCACGGTGCCGCCCGCGGAGTCGGCCACGACCCGCTCGCGGGCACCGTCCAGTGTGCTCAGCCAGGCACGATCGAGTCCCGCCTCGCTGACCAGTCCGGTCAGGATGGTGGGCGCCACGGCAGCGACGCTGTCGGAGGTGGCCAGGGCGCGACTGATGCGGAAGAGCGCCTGCGCTTCGCGCGCCCGTCGTGCGGCATCGTCCGCGCGTGCGGCCTGGAGGGCCGTCAGCTGCCCGATGGCCACCGCCACGAGCAGGAACAGGAGCAGGTTCAGCCATTCGCCGGGCTCAGCGACGGTCAGGGTGTACAGCGGCTGGATGAACAGGAAGTCGTACAGCAGGAAGGCCGCGACGGAGCAGCCGACCGCTGCCCAGGTGCCGCCGCTGACGGCCACCACCACGACCGCCACGAGGTAGACGGCCGATGCGTTGGGCACGTCGAGCGGCGCACCCTGGAGCCACGCGACGAGGACCGTCGCCACGGCCAGTGACGCCGTCGCCGCGGCGACCAACGCAACAGGCCGACGCCTGCCCGAGATCCATGAGCCGGTCCAGGTGGGCACGCGCCCATGGTAGGTCGCCCGCTGTACCAGATCGCGGGCGGGCATCCGCCTAGTGCTTGCCGAACAGGGTCCCGAAGACGCTCCGGACGACGTCCTGGCCGGTCCGCGACGTGAGGATCTTGCCCGCCGTCCGGATGCCCGAGTCGATCGTCTTCTGGCGCTCGCGCTCGGCCGCCGCCTGGGCCTTGGCGGCCGCCCGGGCCTGGGCCTGCTCGGCGCGCATCTCGGCTTGGCGAGCGCGCTCCGCCTGCACGCCCTGCGCGTACGTGCTGGCCGGCGGTGTGGCGCTGGTCGCGGCGACCGGTGCGGCAGCGGCCGGTGCGACAGCTTCTTGCGCGGCAGCGGCCTGCGCCTGCTGGATGCGGGCGGTGATGATCTCGTGGGCGCTCTGGGGGTCCACGGTGGTGCCGTACTTGCCGCGCAGCGACCCGGCGGCGACCAGGCCCTGGAAGGTCGCCGCGTCGAGGGCGCCCATACGCGAGTCGGGCGGCTGCAGCCGGGTGGCCGCAAGGGGGGTGGGCACGCCGTTCGGAGCGAGCACCGTGACCAGCGCCTCGCCGATGCCCAGCGAGATGATGACCTGATCGACCTGCGGGTAGAACGGGCTGGTGGGGAAGGTCCGCGCCGCCTTGCGCAGGGCGTCGGCGTCGTTCGGCGTGAAGGCGCGCAGGGCGTGCTGGACCCGGTTGCCGAGCTGCGCCAGGACGGCGTCGGGCACGTCGGTCGGGGCCTGCGTGGAGAAGAAGACGCCCACGCCCTTGGAGCGGATGAGGCGGGCGGTCAACTCGATCTGGTCGAGGAGCGCCTTGGAGGCCTGGTCGAAGAGCAGGTGGGCCTCATCGAAGAAGAAGGCCAGCTTGGGCTTGGGCAGGTCGCCCATCTCGGGCAGCACGTGGTAGAGCTGCGCCAGCATCCACAGCATGAAGGTGCTGAACAGCTGGGGCTGGTCCATCACGTCGGAGAGCTCCAGGACGCTGACGACGCCCTTGCCGCCGGGCGTGCTGCGCATCAGGTCGGCCACGTCGAATTCGGGCTCGCCGAAGAATCCGGCGGCGCCCGACGCCTCGAGCCTCACCAGCGCCCGCAGCAGGACGCCGAGCGTGGCCGTGGACATCCCGCCGTACTGGGCCAGGGCGGCCTTGCCCTCGTCGGAGCCCAGGAATTGCAGCGTGGTGCGCAGGTCGGCCAGGTCGAGCAGCGGCAGCTGGTTGTCGTCGCAGTAGCGAAAGACGAGGGTCAGCACGGAGGTCTGGGTATCGTTGAGCTGGAGCACCTTCGACAGCAGGAGCGGCCCGAATGAGTGCAGCGACGCCCGCACCTTGGCGCCGAGCTGCCCCGAGAGCGACAGGAACTCGACCGGATGGCCCGCCGGATGGAAGGTCAGGCCGAGCGAGGCGAGGCGAGCCTGCAGGCGCGGATCGCTGGCATCACCGGGCGCGGCGATGCCTGTCACGTCGCCCTTGATGTCGCTGATGAAGACGGGCACGCCGGCGTCCGAGAGCTGGCCCGCGAGCAGCTGCAGGCTCTTGGTCTTGCCTGTGCCGGTAGCGCCCGCGATGAGGCCGTGGCGATCGACCATGGCCAGGGCCAGCCGCACCTGCGCCTGCGCGGCGACCTCGCCACCGAGCATCGGGCTGCCCAGGGTCAGCGCGGGCTCGTCGAGCGCATAGCCGGTCTGCATGGCCTGCACGAAGGCCTGGTCCAAATGCCTGCCTCCCTCGCTCCCGATCCGCCGACCGACCCCCTCCGGTCAGGCTTATCGTACGTGACCCTCAGGTGACGGTCACTCGACCTTCAGGCCGTCCAGGTCGGGCGAGGGCGGCGGGAACTGCGGCCTGAGGCCGTCCAGCGTCTGACCCAGGATCTCGGCCACCGCGAGGTCACGGAACCACTTGTGGTCGGCCGGTACGATGTACCACGGTGCCGCCGTCGTCGAGCAGCGTGCCAGGGCGTCCTCGTAGGCCGCCTGGTAGGCCGGCCAGAGCGCCCGCTCGGCGAGGTCGCCCTTCTGGAACTTCCAGCGCTTGGTCGGATCGTCCAGACGGGCCTGGAGACGGCGCCGCTGCTCATCGAGCGAGATGTGCAGGAAGAACTTGATGACCGTCGTCCCGCTGTCGACCAGTAGCTCCTCGAAGGCGTTGATCTCGTCGTAGCGCGCCTGCCAGACCGGGCGCGGCACGAGGTCATGGACGCGCACCACGAGCACGTCCTCATAGTGCGACCGGTTGAAGATGGCGATGGACCCGCGCCCCGGTACGACCCGGTGGACGCGCCACAGGTAATCGTGGTCCAGCTCGTCGGCCGTGGGCACCTTGAAGCCGGCGACCGTGCAGCCCTGCGGGTTGAAGGCCGACATGACGTGGCCCACCGCGCCGTCCTTGCCCGCCCCATCCATGCCCTGCAGGACGATCAGGACGGCGTGCCTGTGCTCCGCCCAGATGCGGTCCTGGAGGCTCGTCAGGCGGTCCAGGCCGGCCTGGATGACGGTCGTCGCGTCGTCCTTCGCGTGCCCCAACGTCTCGCCGGGATCGACCTTGGCGAGCCGCACGTGGTCGCCGGGCGACACGCGCAAGCGGTCGCGCAGGGCGGCTCCGACGAGGGCAGGCGGCATCGCGTCCCAGCATAGACCGGGTGGTGGCGCCCTTACGGCCCGCTTACGCCGCGTGGTCGACCGCTTGACGTGCGCACCCGAACGTAGGTCCCGTCAAACCCTGACCCGGAGGTGAACGTGACGAACCAGGTCATCCGGCCGGTCCGCCTCGCGGCGTGCCTGGTCACCGCGACGGTCCTGCTGGCCGCATGCGGTGCGTCGGCCGGCGCGGGGCAGGTCGGCGACGCCGGGCCCGATGCGGCCGGCCTGACGGTCCCGACGTGGCCGGCCACCGCGACGCCCGGCTGGTCGCTCCTGCCTGATGGCCCGAGCGCATCGCCGGGCGTGACGGTCCAGCCGACCGGCCCAGCGGCAGCCGCGTCTGGTGGCGCGACCGGCTCGTCCTCGTCGAGCACCTATGGCGGCCTGTCGGCCGCCACGCTGGCCCAGTTGGAGCAGTTGCTCCTGCAGGGAAACCAGGCCCTTGATGCCGCCAACGCCGCCGCCAGCGACGATGCGGCGCAGAGCGGCCAGGATGAAGGAGCACTCCCGTGATCCACACCCACGCCCTCCGCTCGAAGG
>JBIOID010000025.1:0-14195 GCA_044449585.1 Candidatus Limnocylindrales bacterium | reverse complement strand
TGGCCCCACTGCTGATCTCGAACATGATGCCGGCCCCCCGGTTGCGGTAGGCCCGGTTACCCGAGAAGGTGACGGAGCTGCATCCCTCGTCGCACCAGAAGCCCGCCCCGTCGTTGTCGTAGGACTGGTTGCCCTTGAACGTCAGGTGGCTCGAGGCGATCGCCTTGCCGCCACCGGCTTCCCAGTTCGGGTTGTACTTCCCGGCCGCGTTGTTGCCGCTGATGCGGTCGCCCTGGAAGACGGTGTTCGTCACGCCATTCAGGAAGTAACCCTCCTTACCGCAGCCGGTCAACACGGAAGACGTGACGACGTGGCCCGTACCGCCGGCGATGGCGAGGCAGATGGTGGACGAGTCGCGGATCACGGCGTGCCGGAGGGTGAAGTCAGAAACGCCCTGCACGTTCACGGCACCCTGGTACGCGCCACTCACGACACGACGCACGGTGATCCCATCGATCGTGACGTGGCTCGCCGTGACCGAGATGCCCTGGCGCGAGTTGTCGCCGTCGATCGTGGCGGGGCCGACGAGGGCGAGGGGCTTGTTGATCCTGACCGACTCGTGGTACGTGCAGGCCCCCAGGTAGACGGTAGACCCGCTGGCCGCGCCGTTGACCAGTGACTGCAGCGACGTCCCGCAGGGCGCGCCCGGGTGGGGCGTCGGTTTCGGCTTGGGCGGTGGCGGCGGCGCGGCCGCCGGTGGCGCGATGGTCCCCGGTGTCGATCGGTCGGCCGACGGAGAGGCGCCACCTCCGCGCGGCCCGGCTCCGACCGTGGGGGTGGCCGTTGGCCCGTCCTCCGGGCTGCTCGTGGGGCCCCCGGTCGGGCTGCCGGGGATGAGCGCGTCACCGAGCGCCACCGTGAAGCCGGCGCTCGCCACGGATGCCGTCGTGTCGCCCGAGATATGTCCGACTGGGAACATCGAGAGAAGGTGGGCGCCCGGTGCGGCCGGCGGGACGATCCAGTCCGCGCTCAGCGAGCCCTGGGCATCGGTCTCGAGCTGGGGTTCGCCGGTGGCCGATCTGTCCCAGGTCAGTTGGTAGGGCACGAAGGCCAGCAGGTGATCCGCCTGCAGCCGCACGGTCGCACCGGCCGGCGCGGCAGCAGGATCGAGGGTCATCGTCGGTGAGGCAGCCACGCTGGGGGCCGAGGACACGGCCGCACCGACCAGGCTGCCCACGACGACCGCGGCAACGGCGAGCCCGAGGACGCGCTTCCACCCGACATGCTGCTGTGGCCCCGGCGCCCCGGGGCCACCCCCGATGTGCGCAGCGGCAGCGGCGCGCATCTCACGGATGCCATCCCAAACCATGCGATATCGGCTCCATTCGGTAGCTCGGCGGACTCAAGGAGTCCCGTGGCTTTGCGACCCCGCCTTGCGGCGGGTGTGCTATTTCGTGGACCGCGAAGCAAGACGGACCCGCTGGCAGGTCCTGATGCTACGGTGGTGCGTCAGCGCCCCGCCATGGGACATCAGGGCTATCGAACGGGGGTACCGCCTGCGACTGGCTGCGACGGTCACAAGGGCGAGGGCGAGGGCTAGTCTAACCCGCGCACCACCTTGGTGTCCTGCGTGGATGGCACCGCCGGTGGCGTCACGGGCGTCGCCGGGCAGGCTATCGTTACGCTGATGACTGCGCCACGAACGTCGGAGCCCGGGTCGGCCATCGAGGGCGTGGTGACCATACCGCTGCGGCGTATCCCTGATGAGCGGGGCACCATTTTCCATATGCTCCGCCGCGATGATCCTCATTTCATCGAGTTCGGCGAGATCTACTTCACGTCGATCTATCGCGATGTCATCAAGGGTTGGCATCGGCACCGCGACATGACCCTCAACTACGCCTGCATCTCGGGTCGCATCAAGCTCGTCCTGTACGACGACCGCCCCGGGTCGCCTACGCGGGGGGCTTTGCAGGAGCACTTCCTGGGGCCGGATGACTACTCGCTGGTGGTCATCCCGCCGGGCGTCTGGAACGGGTTCAAGGGCCTAAGCGACTCCGCCTTGGTGGCCAATTGCGCCACGCATCCGCATGACCCCGCCCGCACCGACCGACTGGACCCCGGCGATCCCGCGATCCCGTACGACTGGCGCCTGAAGGATCGCTGAGCCCACCGGGGTCGCTGGCATGGCGCGATGACCGCACTCGGACCGGCCACCAAGACCTGTCACGCCTGCGGTGACGGGCACTTGGTGCCTTTCCTCGACCTTGGCCTCCAACCGATGGCCGGATGGTTCCCGTTGCCGAGCGAGGCGTTGCCCGATGCCGCCTGGCCGCTGCGCCCGGCGGTATGCCCCGCCTGCTGGCTGGTCCAACTCGCGGATCCAGGACCCGCCGAAGCCGAGATACCGGGTGCGCCACCACCCACCGGGTCGGCCAGCATGGCGGCCCACGCTCGGGCGTTCGTGGCTGACCTCAGGGCGAGAGCCATGCTGCGGGATCGGACCAGGGTAGTGGAAGTCGCCAGCCACGGTGGGTACCTCCAACCATACTTCGCCGAGGACGGCGTCGCGACCACGGTGCTCGAAGCTGAGCCGGCGCGAGCGGAGCGGATCCGGGGGTCGCGTGGGGCGGTCATCGAAACGTCGCTGGAGGCGGTCTCCTCGGGTGAGACCTTACTGGCCAGGGGCCAGTTCGACCTGTTCGTCGACCACTACCTGCTGGCCCACCTCGACGCTCCCGAAGCCGCGCTGGCCGGGATCACCCGCCTGCTGACGGCGGAGGGCACGGCCGTCCTCGAATTCGACCACCTGCTACCGACGATCGAAGGGCTGCAGTTCGACGCGTTCCGCCATGGGCACCGCAGCTACCTGTCGCTGACCTGGCTGGCTGCGGCCGCGCAGCGACACGGCCTCAGCGTCACGGATGTCGCCGAGCAGTCGGTGTACGGCGGCGCCCTTCGCGTCTACCTGCGTCATGCGGCCCGCCGGGACGAGCGGTCAGCGTCGGCCGAGAAGGTGCTCGCAGCGGAACGGGCCGCCGGCCTGGCTGGGCTGGAGACGTACCACGCTTTCTCGGCCGGGGTCGTGGCCCGGCGCGCCTCGACCGTCGCCGCGCTCGCGGCCCTGGCGGATGGTGGCCGCCCGATGATGGGCTACGGGGCGCCGGCGCGGGCCGTGACCCTGCTGAACTACTACGGCTTGGGCGCCGCCCTGATGCCCGTGACGGCCGACGCGTCGCGAGCGAAGCAGGGTCGTTGCATCCCCGGCGTGCGCACCCCCATCGTGGGGCTGGCGGAGCTGCGCGTGCGACGCCCGTCGGACCTGCTCATCCTGGTCTGGGATCTCGCGCCCGAGGTGATCAGGCAGATCGAGGCGGCCGGGGCGTGGGGAGCGCGCTACTGGGTGCCGATCCCCGGCCTCGTGCCGGCTGTCGCCGAGGTCGCTGGTGGCTGACGTCCTGGCGGGCCGTCATGCGCTCGTGACCGGCGCTTCCTCGGGCGTCGGGCGCGCGATCGCCTTGGCCTTGGCCGAGAATGGAGCGTTCGTGTGGGCTACCGGGCGGCGGATCGATGAGCTGGTGCGCCTCGCCGCACAGGCACCCGGCGACCGCATCACCCCGCTGCCGGGTGACCTGGCACGACCAGCCGACATGGCCCGGATCGTGGAGCAGGTCCGCCGAGGCGGTCGACTGGACATCCTCATCCATGCCGCCGCCGTCTATGCTCATGGGCCAGTGACTGAACTTGGCACCCGGGAGCTCGACGAGATGCTGGCCATCAACGTGGTCGCGCCGCACGACCTAACGAGGTCGCTGCTGCCGTTGCTGAGCACGAGTCACGGCGGCATCGTCTTCCTCAACTCCTCGGTCAGCCTGACGACTGGCTCGGGACCATCGGGGTATGCGGCCAGCAAGCAGGCGCTGCGAGGCTATGTCGATGTGCTGCGGCGCGAGGTCAACGCTGACGGCATCAAGGTATGCAGTCTCTTCCTCGGGCGCACGGCGACGCCCCTGCAGGAGCGGCTGCACGCGACCGAGGGCCGGCGCTACGACCCGGACCGGCTGATCCAGCCGACCGACGTCGCCGGTGTCGTGGTCTTCCTCCTGACCCTGCCGGACTCGGTCGAATTGACCGATGTCTCGCTGCGGCCGATGCGGCCGCCGCTTGACGCGTGACGGGGCGGCAACGGGTGCCGAGGCGGCCGACGTCGTGAAGGTCGTCCTCTTCTGCGGCGGTGCCAGCCTGCGCCTGCCGGAGGTCGCCGAGGCCGTGCCCAAGCCGATGATCCACATCGGTTACCGGCCCGTGCTGTGGCATGTCATGCGCTCGTACGCCCACTTCGGCATGCGCGACTTCGTGCTGTGTCTGGGCCAGCGCGGTGATCTGGTCAAGGATTACTTCCTGCGCTATGACGAGGCGGCCTCCAACGACTTCGTGCTCAGTGACGGGGGTCGGCGCGTCGAACTGCTGGGCCGTGACATCGCCGACTGGCGGGTGACCTTCGCCGACACCGGCCAGCACACGCAGGTAGGCGAGCGCCTGCTGCGCGTGCGGAGCCACGTGGCCGACGAGGAGATGTTCGCCACCAATTACGCCGACGTGGTGACCGATGCGCCGCTCGATGAGCTAGCAGCCGACTTCCGCGGCCGGACCGAGGTCGCCGCCCTGCTGGCCGTCCGACCCTCATACTCGTTTCACCTCGTGGACGACGACGGCCAGGGCCACGTGTCCGGCCTGCGTGACGTGCAGAGCGCGGACCTCTGGATCAACGGCGGCTACTACTTCTTCCGCCCCGGCGTCTTCGAGTACCTGCGGCCCGGCGAGGACCTGGTCGGAGCGCCCTTCGAGCGCCTCATCGCCGATCAGCAGCTGGTGGCCTACCAGTACGCCGGATTCCACACGTCGCTGGACACGCTCAAGGATCTCCAGCGTCTGCAACGGTTGAGTGAGACAGGCCGTCCGCCGTGGGCTCCCTGGCTGGGCAGCGAGCCCGCGTCCGGGGCTGCGGCCGGCTGGACGGTCGCCCCGATCCCGCCGACCGGGCGACCCGGAGGGACCTAGGCGGCCGTTCGACGGAGGTCGGCGCTCAACTCACCGGCGGCGAGCAGCTGCCGGATCTGCTGGATGCGTTGGTAGCGCGGTCCCTCCGCGTCCTCCAGTCGGAGTTCGGCCGCGCGGTAGGCGGCCAGCAGTTCCTCCGCGCCGCGCCGCGGGTCCCAGGTCGTGACGAAGCCGACCGCCCCGGCGAACCGGTCGCAATTCACGCGGTAGTCACGGGCATCGGGCGACGCGTCGGCGGCCAACTCGACCCTGCATCCGGGCACGACCTTGGCGACCGTGTCGGCGAGATCGCGGATCTGGAAGTTCTGGTCGGTGCCGCCCACGTTGAAGGCCTGATCGTGCGTGACCTCGCGGGGTGCGGCGAGGACGGCGAGGAAGGCGCGGGCGATGTCCTGCACGTGGACCACGGGCCGCCACGGTGAGCCGTCGCTCTTGAGGCGGACCAGGCCCGTCGCCCAGGCCCACGCGACGAGGTTGTTGAGGGCCACGTCACAGCGCAATCTGGGCGACACGCCATAGGCCGTCGCGTTGCGAAGAGAGACGGGACTGAAGCCATCGGCGGCCAGCGCATGCAGGTCCCGCTCAGTGCGGACTTTCGATTCGCCGTATGCCGTGACCGGGCGCAGCGGCGAGGTCTCGTCCAGGAAGGCCCCGCCGGCGGCCCCATAGTTGCTGCAGGACGAGGAGAAGATGAAGCGAGGGACGCCGGCGTCACGGGCAGCCCGTGCGAGGCGGATCGAGCCGAGGTGGTTGATGTCGTAGGTGAGTTCGGGGTCGAGTTCACTGAGGGGGTCGTTCGAGAGCGCGGCAAGATGGATGACCGCGTCGAAGCCGGCCAGGTGTTCCGGCCGGATATCGCGCAGGTCGATGCCCAGGTCGGGCACCTCGGCGATGAGGCCTGGGTCCCCGAACGTGCAGCGACCGTACAGATCGACGTCGAGGCCGGTCACTTCGTGGCCGGCGGCGAGCATCATCGGAGTCATCACGGTGCCGATGTAGCCCAGATGACCAGTGATCAGGACGCGCACGACCCGGGCTCCCCTCTGTGATAGCGTGCGCCGACGATGACGGAGGGTGGCGGCACACGGGTAGCGGGACTGGCGGTGGGCCTGGCCTGCTGCGCCATCGTCCTGTTGCTGGTGCGCATCGCCACCGGCGGCACCTTCGATCGGCTGGACGTGGACCCGGACTCACCCGGATGGGTCGTGGCCATGGCCGCGGGCGCGTTCATGACGGCCGTGGCGGTCGTGCTGGCGGTGTCGCTGGCCATCTGGCCTCGGCTGCGCCTTCTGTGGGTGGCCTTGCTCTTCGGAGCGGTCATCGTCCCGTTCGCTCTCGTGCTGCTGTCGGTGGGTCACCAGTCGGCCACGGTCGTCGCGGCCCTGGGGCTGCTCATCGTCGCGATCGCAGGGTACACGCTGTTCCTGGTCAGGCCACCAGCTTCCGGCAGGTGAACGCTTCGGCGTAGCCCGAGGGGGCCCGACACTCCAGGCCGCGCAGGCGGAGCAACGCCCAGAAGGTCTCGGCGGTGAACCAGTCATGCGCCTGCTGGCTCTTGAAGTGGGTCATCAGGCCGTCCACCTTGCCCGCCGCCAGGGGCCGCGCCAGGGGCACGTAGAGGTTGGCCGGGCCGAGGTCGCCCTCGTACTTGGGCACCTCGAACTCGACGATCCTGGCGCTCCGGAAGACCTGCCAGGCCAGTTGCGCGGCGAAGGCGTGATCCTGGTGGAGATCCTCGCGGCGGTGGGTCAGGACGAGGTCCGGGCCGGGCTCCTCGCGCAGCTGCAGCAGCGCGTCCTTGGTCGCGCCGGCCTCGTAGGGCAGGAAGCCGTCGCGGCCCTCGAGCAGCGCGATGCGCGCGGCGGCTGGCCCGAGGAGCGCAGCCGCGCTGGCGCGGGCCTCAGCGGCGCGAGCGGGCTCACCGGACAGCACGACCCACGTGACCCGGCTGTCGGGCCGTTCCTCGAGCAGGCGGGCCACGGTGCCGCCGCAGCCGATCTCGAGATCGTCGGCGTGGGCGCCCAGGGCCAGGACGCGGAGGGGCCGCTCGCGGGGCAAGGCCAGGACGTCGCTCAACACGGCCCAGATGCTACCTGCCGCTCAGCGGCGCTGGGATGCCGGACGGGCGGCCGTGCCGCCGCCGTTGCGACGAGCGACGGGCGCCGGGCGCGGCTCGTGCGCCCACACCATCCACGGCGCGCTGCCCGACTCGGCCATCTCCTCCAGGCGCTGGACGTCGCGCAGCGTGTCGACCGGGGCCCAGAAGCCGTCGTAGCGCAGCGTCGCAAGGCGACCGGCCGCGGCCAGCCGCGCGAACGGCGCCTCCACCAGCTCTTCGCCGGGGCGCATCGCCTCGAAGACGTCCGGGCGCAGGATGAAGTAGCCGCCGTTGATCCAGATGTCGGCGCGCGTCGGGTCCTGGAACGCGGTGACCCGTCCCTGCGGATCGATGGTCACGGCATGGAAGCCATAGCCCGTCGGCCGGACGGACAGGAAGGAGGCCGTCGCCTCGGTGCCCGCGAAGTCGGCGATCAGGCGGTCCAGGGGGGCGTCGGTCAGGGTGTCGCCGTAATTGGCCAGGAACATCGGTTCGTCCTCGACGAACGGCCGCACCGCGCGCAGGCGCTGCCCGATGGTGACGTTGAGGCCGGTATCGACGAAGGTGATGCGCCAGTCCTGGATGTCGGTGCCCAGCAGCTCGATCCGTTCGCCGCCCTCCGAGAGCACGAAGTCGTTGGACAGCGCCTCGTCGTAATGCAGGAAGTAGTCCTTGATGGCGGTCGCGCCGTAGCCCAGGCAGAGCACGAAGTCACGATGGCCGAAATGCGCGTAGTAGCGCATCACGTGCCACAGGATGGGCCGGTAGCCGATGGGCACCATCGGCTTGGGCAGGGTCTCCGAATGCTCGCGCAGGCGCAGGCCCAGGCCGCCGCAGAAGAGGACCACCTTCATGGGCGGTTCCCGGCTCGACTCATGGCGCCACGACCTCCAGGTGCGGGATGGCGACGACGAGGCGACCACCGCGGGCGGGCACATCGGTCAGCTGGGCGGCGATCTCCGCGCGCAGGTTCCACGGCAGGATGAGCACGATATCGGGACGCTCGGCGGCCAGGTGCTCCGGCGCGTAGATGGGGATGTGCGTGCCGGGCGTGAACCGACCGTGCTTGTAGGGGTTGCGGTCGACCGTGAACTCGAGCAGGTCGGTGCGGATGCCGCAGTAGTTGAGCAGCGTATTGCCCTTGCCCGGCGCGCCGTAACCGGCGACACGCTGGCCCCGGCCGCGGGCCTCGATGAGGAACGCCAGCAGGTCGCGTTTGACGCGTTCCACGCGGTCGGCGAAGCCCGTGTAGCCCGCCAGCCGGTCGTAGCCACCGGCCGCCTCGCGGGCCAGCAGCGCCGTGAGGGCTGGGCTCGTCTCGCGCGTCGGTCCGTCGCGTCGGGCCAGGTACACGCGCAACGAGCCGCCGTGGGTGGGCAGCTCGTCGACGTCGAAGAAGTGGAGGTCGTGGGCCTCCGCGATGCGGTCGATGGTACCGGCCGAGAAGTAGGAGAAGTGCTCGTGATAGATGGTGTCGAACTGGCCCTCCTCGATGAGCCGGACGACGTGCGGGAACTCGAGCGTGGCCACGCCCGTCGGCTTGAGCAGGCGCGCGATGCCGGCCACGAAGTCGTTGAGGTCCGGCACCTGGGCCAGCACGTTGTTGCCGATGACCAGGTCGGCCGCGCGGCCCTCCGCCAGCAGGACCTCGGCCAGGTCGCGACCGAAGAACTCGGTCAGCGTCTCGACCCCGCGCGCGCGGGCCGCCTCGGCCACGTTGAGGGCCGGCTCGATGCCCAGCACGGGCACGCCGCGGGCCACGAAGTGCTGCAGCAGGTACCCGTCGTTGCTGGCCAGCTCGACCACCTGGGACGTGGCGTCAAGGCCCAGCCGGGCGCTGATCGCCTCGACGTAGCGGCGGCTGTGCTCGACCCAGCTGTCGGAGAAGGCGGAGAAGTAGGCGTACTCGCGGAAGATCGCCTCGGGCGCCACATACGCCGGCAGCTGGACCAGGAAGCAGGCCGGGCAGACCCGCACGTGGAGGGGGTAGAACGGCTCCATGGCCTCGAGCTGGTCGGCCGTCAGGAAGCTTTCGCACAGCGGCGACATGCCCAGGTCGACCAGCGTGTGGGTCAGGGCCGCGCCACAGAAACGGCAGCGCGGGGTGGGGATGGCGGTCGGCAGCGGGTCGGATGCGGCCGGTGCAGCGGTCAGCGTCATGGGGGCGGTCGGTCCCTGTCCTTGCCAGAAGGTGGTGCGGTGCGGTCGTTCAGGGTCGGGGATAGGCCTCGCGAGAGCAAGACGGCATCGGGCCGCCGTGGTGCGTCCGTGCCACGGCCGACGTCAGGCGACCGCTTCGCCCGGGCGTGGGGCGACCACCTTGACCGCCTGCAGGCCGCGCTGGTCGAGCGCAGCCCGGAGCTCGTCCGGCGTGCCCGCCAGGGCAGGAAAGGTGCCGTAGTGGATGGGCACCACGACCGGCACCCCCAGGAGCTGGACCGCGGCGGCCGCCTCGCGAGGGCCCATCGTGTAGTGGCCACCGATGGGCAGCAGCGCCACGTCCGGGTGGTGCAGCTCGGCGATCAGGCGCATGTCGCCGAACACGTCGGTGTCGCCGGCGTGGTACACGCGCCGACCGTCCTCGAGCTCGACCACGAAGCCGACCGGCTCGCCCAGGTAGAGCGGCACCCCGCCGTCCGCGTTCCAGTCGCCGGCCGAATGCTCGGCCCGCACCATGGTGACCTTGAGGCCGGCGACCTCGACCGTGCCCCCCTTGTTCATGCCCATCACGGCATCGCCCCCGCCGGGCAGCTGGCGGGCCAGCCACAGGCTCAGCTCGTGGATGCACGGCCAGGCCGGGTGGAGGCGACTGGCGAGGGCCACCGCGTCGCCCATGTGGTCCCCGTGACCGTGCGTCACGAGCAGCAGGTCGCAGCGGTCGATGCTGTCGGCGGTGCGCGGCGAACGTGGGTTGCCGAACCACGGATCGATCAGCACGGTGCGGCCGCCGGGCGTCCTGATCTCCACGCAGGCGTGGCCGTACCACGTGTAGCCGAAGCCGAGATCGCCCATCACCGACCCTCCTCCGCCCCCGCGTGCCAGGGCGTCCATCGTAGTCCGGCCGGTGCGTGCCTGCCGCGGCTACACTCGGCCGGTGGCCAACGTCGCGATCGTGCACGACCTCGCCTTCGTCAACTGGCTGGTGGTGTTCAGCCTCGCCGCGGGCAGCGCTGCGGCGGCCGTCCTGGGCCGCCTGTTCAGCGAGGCGACACGGGGCTACCTCGTCTTCATGGCCGTCACCGCGTCCGTGCTGGGGCTGGTGACGTGGCTGGCCGACGGCGCCCTGCCGCCCTCGACCGACCTGGCCGTCCCGCCGGATCCGTCCTTCGACACGGTCCGCACCACCGCGCTGGCCGCCTTCAGCGGGCTGGCCCTGGCCTACGCGGTGGCCCTTGCGCGGGGCCGGCGCGCCGCGCTGCTGGGCGGAGCCGTGCTCTTCGCCGGGGCGGTCGCCATGGTGGCGGCCGCGATGGGGTGGGCCGGCGGTGTCGCGGCCGGCGTGCCGGCGGTGGTCCTCTTCCTGTTGCTGGCCGGCGTCGGCGGCGGCACGTTCGCCGCCATGGTGCTGGGCCACTGGTACCTCGTCACGCCCCACCTCGGCGAGCGGGCCCTCGTCCAGGCCACCCGTCTGCTCGTCTGGCTGCTCACCCTGCGGCTTATCTGCTTCGGTCTGTGGACGGCGCTCGGCACCGGCCCGGACGGCCGGCCCTTCGGGGCACTGGTCGGATCGAGCGCCATCTTCGTGTGGTTGCTGCTGGGCATCGGCCTGGTCTTTCCCCTGGCGGTGATGGCGATGGCCAACCGGACTGCCCGCACACGCTCGATGGAATCGGCCACCGGCCTGCTGTACATCGCCACCGCCGCCGTGCTGGCCGCGACCATCGTGGCCGGCGGCCTGTTCTTCGGCGCGGGCCTGCTGGCGTGATGGACGCACCCCTCCACGTCCGTGTGCGGCTCTTCGCCCTCCAGCGTCAGCAGCTGGGGCGGCGTGACGTGGCGCTGGAGCTGCCGCCGGGCGCGACCATCGAGCAGGCCTGGACGCGCCTGGCGGAGGCGCATCCGGTGCTCGGTCCCGCGCGCCCGTCGATGCGCTTCGCGCGCAACGGCGAATACGCCGACCCCGCGACGGTGCTCGCCGACGGCGACGAGGTGGCGTGCATCCCGCCCGTGGCGGGCGGTGCCGATGGCGACACGGGCGCCGCGGACGGGAGCTCGGGCGAGGCCGACGGGCGGCGGGTGCGACGCCTGGCCCTTGGCCCGGCGCCCATCGGCGACGCCGAGGTCAACGAGATGCGCGCCGCCGTGGCCAGCCCCGGTGATGGCGCGGTGGTCGTCTTCCTGGGCCAGACCCGCACCTCGCCGGGCACGCCGGCCCCTGGGCAGGAGGCGGAAGCCGCGCGGTTCGCCGGCCAGGAGGTGGTCGGGCTGGAATACGAAGCCTACGAGGGCATGGCCCTGGCCCTGCTCGGCCGCATCGCCGACGAGATCGAGATGCGCTTCGGTGTGCGACGCCTGGCCATCCTCCATCGCACCGGCCCGGTCGCGGTAGGGGAGGCCAGCGTGGCCATCGTCGTCGCGGCGCCCCATCGCGAGAGTGCCTTCGAGGCCTGCCGCTACGCCCTGGAGGAGCTCAAGGCGCGGGTCCCCATCTGGAAGGCCGAGCGGTTCGCCGATGGCAGCGTCTGGCTGGGGGCGCCGCCCCGCGAGGGGCCGACCGCGTAGACTCGCCCTCATGCGTCTCCTGTGCCCGGCCGACCCGGCGGCCTGATGCCCCGCGTCGTCCGGATCGACCTGGAAGGGCGCGCGCACGAGCTGCGCGAGCGCGCCGCGACGCTGGCCCGGCCGCTGCACGCGGCAGCGAACGCCGCCACCACCGTCGCCTGCGAGCGGGCCATGCTGCGCCTCTTCGGGGTGGCCGGCATCGACGGTGCCGGCCGGCCGTTGGCCCTCGAGGTCACCGACCGCTTCGCGCGCCTGGGGCCGGCCCGCCTCGGTGGTGGCATCGCCCTGCCCTTCGCGGCGGCGGCCCGCGAGTACGCACTGGGGCCGCAGGAGCTGAGCCTGGAGATCGCCAGCGGCCACATCGACCTGGGCCTGGAAGCCGACCTGCTGCGCGAGCCGCCCAACCGTGCGGCCGCGGAGGCGCTGGTGAGCGAATGGATGGCCGCCGCCTGGCAGCGCTTCGACGCCAACCGAGTGGCCCGCAGCGAGCTGCGGGCCATCCTCGGCGAGGCCGCCCAGACGGTCATCGGCCTCGACCTGCCGGACCTCACGGCGGGCCAGGCCGCCGAACGGGGTCGCGAGCTGGTGGCGGCCGGCGCCGGCCTGGTGCGTGTGCGCGTGCCACGCGACCGCGAGCTGCGACGCGGCCTGGGTGAGGAGCTCGACCCGGCCGACGCCGCGGCGGCGCCGCGCGCGGCCCCGGCGGGCCGCCAGCGCGGCCTGGCCCTCCTGCGCACGGCCATCGACGAGGCGGCCGCCGCCAGCGGCCACTACGTGCGCCTCGGCTCGGCCTCGCTGGGCCTGGCCGCGCCAGACCAGGCCGTGGTGGCCGGCTTCGAACGGGTCGACCTGGTCTGCTCGGATCCGCTCGAGTCGATCGTCGAGTTCGGTGTGCAGCCCTCCCGCGCCTTCGCCGACCACGCCTTCGCGCTGCAGATCCATGGCCGCAGCGGGGCCCAGCTGGCGGTCGGGGCCG
Organism: Candidatus Limnocylindrales bacterium; assembly: GCA_044449585.1. GTDB lineage: Bacteria > Chloroflexota > Limnocylindria > Limnocylindrales > CSP1-4 > DASPUH01. Next base: position 1,398 of record JBIOID010000025.1, on the reverse strand, counting down.
GGCCCCTGGCCGTGGCGCCGGAGCTGGCCCGCGGTGAGCCGGTCGACCCGGGCACCCGCTCCGGGCGGGCGCTGGCGCTGCAGGCGCTGACGGTCGAGCTGTCGCGCCTGGGACCGCTGCCGCCCGAGCGCATCCTGCTGGGCGCTCTGCCGCGCGAGGCACAGGCGCTGGGCGGCTCCAGTCCGGTGGCCATGACCGAGGTCGCGCTGCGGCGCCTCGTCTTCCCCGAGCACCCGCTGCTGATCGAGGAGGTCAGCGGCCATCCGGCGGGATGGGCGGCCGCGCTCGCCGCTTCGATCACCGGCGGCATGGCCCCGGCCATGGTGCTCCGCCCCGCGCCGCTGGAAGGGGCCGCGACGGCCGCCGTCGCGGAGACCCGGGCCGCGCTCGAGGCGGCTGTCTGGCTCGCCGATGGCCGGGCCGTGGGGCCCCTGCGCGGCCGGGCCCTGGAGCACGCCGAGGCAGCCCTCAAGGCGGCCATCGCGACGCTGCGTGCCCTGTCCCACGATGGTTGGGGCTGGCTCCTGAGCGGCGTGCCGTCGCCCGGCCGCGGCACGCACGAGGAGCCGGAGACGGACGCCTGGTTCGGGGCGCCGGGCCCCGTCCCGCGGCGCGATGCCTTCGACCCGTTCGCGATCCCCTCGGGCGGCGCGCCGGGTCGGTGAAGCGGTGAGCTCACCGGCATCGCCCGGCGCAGCGCCGCCCGGGTCGTCGGACCCGGGTCAGCGTCCCTTCTACGCAGGCTGGTACTGGAGCTTCGACGGCGGTCGGGAACGGCTGCCGTGGGCGGGCATCTTCCTGGTCGCCATCGGCGTGGCACTGCTCGTCGGCCAGCTCACGACACCGCTCAGCGCGGGCACCCTGCTGCTCGACGCCCTGGGCGCGACCTTCCTGGTGACCTGGCTGGTCAACGGCGCACGCGGGGCCATGGTGCCCGCGCTCGTCTTCATCGCCCTGGGGGCGGCCGCCACGCTGACCGACCTGGGCACCCTCTCCGGCCCCGGCTGGGGCTCTTTCTTCCTGGGCCTGGCCTTCGCCCTGGCCTGGCTCATCGGCCGGACCGCGGGCGGCCGCCACGGTTGGGCAGCCTGGGCAGCCGTCCTCTTCCTGGCCTTTGGCGGCGTGCAGCTGGCCGGTCACATCCCCGGCTGGCCCGACCTGGGTCAGCTCTGGCCGGTGCTCATCGTCGCGCTCGGGCTGTGGCTCATCTGGCGCGCCCGGAGGCCCGGAGGTGGGACTTACCGGGTGTAGGTCCCGGCCGGGTCGAGCTCCTCGCGGATCAGGCGCAGCTCCTCGGGCGAGGGCGGTGGGGTGGCGGCCAGCACGGCGGCGCGTCGTGGCTCCCAGCCCATCGCGGCGCGCACCTGCTCGAGCGTCGCCCCGGGGTGCAGCGCGTCG